>DATLLN010000389.1:0-4372 GCA_035537835.1 Gaiellales bacterium | reverse complement strand
GACCAGCTCGCGGTCGAGCCGCTCCTTGACCATCCGGGCGGTCAGCTTCGACCCGCTGCGGCCGACCAGCGGCGACGTGTTGGTGCCGATGGTCATCGACAGCGACGGCTCGTCGATGGTGATCACGGGCAATGGGCGGGGGTGCTCGAGGTCGGCGATCGTCTCGCCGATCATGATCTGCTCGATGCCGGCGACGGCGACCACGTCGCCTGCCGCGACGGCGTCGGTGGAGACCCGCTCCAGCCCCTCGGCCACCTGCAGCTCGGCGATCTTGGCCCGCTCGACCGAGCCGTCGGCCCGGCACCAGGCGACCGTCTCGCCGCGGTGGATCGTGCCCTCGTAGACGCGGCACAGCGCCAGCCGGCCGACGTAGGGCGACGCGTCCAGGTTGGCAACGCGGGCCTGGAGCGGCGCGCCCTCGTGGTAGCGGGGCGGCGGCACGTGCTCCAGGATCGTCTCGAACAGCGGCTTCAGATCCTCGCCCGGCTCGCCGTCGGCGAGCGAGGCCAGGCCCTCGCGGGCGTTGGTGTAGACGATCGGGAAGTCGATCTGGTCCTCGGCCGCGTCGAGGTCGAAGAACAGGCCGTAGACCTCGTCGACCACCTCGCCGATCCGGGCGTCCGGCCGGTCGACCTTGTTGACCACCAGGATCACGGGCAGCCGGGCGGCCAGCGCCTTGCGCAGCACGAACCGGGTCTGCGGCAGCGGCCCCTCGGACGCGTCGACCAGCAGCAGCACGCCGTCGACCATCGTCAGGCCGCGCTCCACCTCGCCGCCGAAGTCGGCGTGGCCGGGCGTGTCGATGATGTTGATCTTCGTGCCCTCGTAGCGGCAGGCGGCGTTCTTGGCCAGGATCGTGATGCCCCGCTCGCGCTCCAGGCCGACGTCCATCACCCGGTCGACCAGCTCGGCGTGGGCCGCGAACGTGCCCGACTGCTGGAGCAGCGCGTCGACCAGCGTCGTCTTGCCGTGGTCAACGTGGGCGATGATCGCGATGTTGCGGATGTCGTCCCGCAGCCGGTGTGCGTGCGTGGTCACAGTCCGCAGGGTAGGGGAAGTCCGCGGGGTCAGACCCGTTCTTACAGGTAGCGCTGGAGCCCGGGCAGGCGCACCGCGCCGGAGAAGCTCTCGGCATACCAGCCGTAGCGGATCGAGTCGATCGAGACGACGTCGCCCGTGTGCGGCGAGTGGATGAACCGGCCGTTGCCCAGCCAGATCCCGACGTGGCCCATGCCGAAGAACACGATGTCGCCGAGCCGCATGTCGTTGCGCACCACGTGCCGGCCGAGCCCCCACTGGGCGTAGCTGGAATGTGGAATGTCGATCCCGAACCGGCCGTAGAGGAATCGCACGAAGCCGGAGCAGTCGAACCCGGATGGCGTCGAACCGGCCCACACGTACGGCGTGCCCAGGTACCTCTTGGCCAACCGTGTCAGCGCCTCGCCGCGCGTCAGCTGCGAGGCGTGGAGTGGGTGATTCGCATGGCGGACGCCGGTCCCGACCGCGAATGCGGGTGCGGTGAGCAGCGCGAAGATCGTGACTGTCAACACAAAGATTCGCTGCACGGCCGGGCACGGTATCGCGCATCCCGTACGTTGTCAAACGTGGACTGCAGTTAATTGGTCAAGTCGCACGGCGACGCGGGCAAACAGCGCATCGACGATCTCGGGTGTGGCAGCGGGAAGATCCGCATCGATCGGCGGCAGGTCGAGGGTCGCCGTCTCGGCCTCCGGCGGCAGCGCGTAGCGGCCGGCGACGGCGGCCTCGGCGCGCGCCCGGTGGAGCGTTAGCTCCTCGGTGTCGAGCCCCTCCGCCGCCGCCTCCGCGGCCGCCAACGACGTCCGATCGCCGGTCACCGCCGCGTACCGGAACCATGAGATCGCGCAGTCGTGGGGGCGGCCCAGCCGCTCCTCGAGCAGCGCGTGCTCGCGCCACCAGCGGCCGGCCAGCTGGCGGTCGCCGCGGATCTCGGCCACGTCGATCGGCGTCTGGATGACATCCAGCGCGATGCCCACGTCCCCGATGGCGAGCGAGGCCTCGATGCTGGCCACCGCGGCGCGGGCGGCGCCGTCCAGGTCGCCGCCGGCGCGCCGCAGATGGGTCACGTTGCCCAGCGCCATCGCCACCAGCCGCCGGGTGCCGAGCCGCTCTGCCAGGGCGGCGGCCTCCTCCAGCAGCACCGTCGACTCCGCGAAGCGCTTGCTCTCGTAGCGGACGCCCGCCAGGTCGCTGGTGACGATGGCCAGCCGGAGCGTGTGACCGAGCTCGGCGGCCAGGGCGCGGGCTTCCTCCAGGGCCGCGGCCGCGCGCTCGAGGTCGCCGTCCCGTGCTTCGACCACGCCGAGGTTGGCGAGCGCGTCCAGTCGCCGCCCCGGATCGTCCGTGGCCAGTGCGGCCTCGGTCCGTGCCCGCGCCTCGCCGAACCGGCCGAGGTCGCACAGCGCCATCACCATCGGCCACTCGATGTCGGCGCCCGACAACCCCGCCCGCTCGGCGGCCTGCAGGTGCTCGACGGCCTCCGCCGGCCGCCCGGTCTCGAAGGCGATCCTGCCCAGCAGCCGCTCGGCCTCCGCATCGTCGAGCCCGCGGAGCCGCTCCTCGGCGTCGTCGTAGCGGCCGAGTTGCTGCTCCAACTCGGCCAGGGCGAGCAGTCCAGCTCGCTCGGTGAGGGCGAGCTCGGCCCAGTGGTGCGCCTCCTTGAGCAGCCACGCCGACCGCGCCTCGTCGCGCGCGGAACGGTAGACGCCCGGCTCCAGCTCGGGCAGATCGCAGTGCTCCAGATGCGCCGCGACGTCACGGGCGGGCTCGCCCATGTTCACCAGGTACCGGCAGACCAGTGCGTGAAGTGGCGCCCGGTCGGCATGCGACGCGCGGCCGAGCAGCGCGCGCCCGACAGAGTCGTGGCGCAGCGTCGCGTACCCGCCGGCCGACGGCCGGGCGATGCCGGAGCCGACGAGCAGCGCCAGGTGGCGCTCCACATCCTCCGGATCGAGGGCGAATACCTGGGCGAGTCCTGCGGCCCGCACCGGCCGGCCGAGCACAGCCATCCGCAGGGCGGTCGCCTGCGCGCCGTCGCCCAGCGCGTCCAGGCGCGACGTCAGGAACGGCAACAGCTGGTCGGGCAGCGGCACGTCGGGCAGCGGCAGCCCGGGCCGGTAGCTGCGGCGGACGAGCTCGGTGACGGTCTGGGCGAACAGCGGGCTGCCCGCCGCCCGCTCGACCAGCGCGTCGAGGTAGGCCGGCGGGAGGTCGACGCCGCCCAGCCGGCCCCAGGTGTCGAGCGCGACCGTGCGCAGCTCGCCGGGCGAGAGGTCGTCGAGGACGACGGTGGTGCCGCCAAGGCCGGGGTCGGCACGGCTCGTCGTCACCAGCGGCAACGAGGTGGATCCGAGATCGGCCAGCAGCAGGCGCGACTCGTCGTCCGCCCAATGTAGGTCCTCGACCACCAGCAGCCCGGGCCGGGCGAGCAGCAGGTCGGCGGTCAGCCTTCGCGCCAGCTGGGACCGCTCCTCGCCGGACAACGCGGCGGTTGCCGGCGTGTCGGGGAGCGTGTGGTCGATCAGCGGCGCGAGCGCCTCATCGCCTGGCCGCACGGCGGCGATCGCAGCCGTGTCGACCATCGCCAGGAACGGGCCCAGCGGCCGTCCGCCGCCGAATGCCTCGAAGCGCCCGGCGCGCACCGGAATGCCCCGTACCTCCGCGCGCCGCGCGATCTCGGCCGCCAGCCTCGACTTGCCCATGCCGGCGTCGCCAACCAGGTGCAGCGCTCCTCCGTCGCTGTCCAGCAGCCGCTCGGCCGCGGCCAGCTCGGCCTCGCGGCCGACCAGCGGCGTCTCGCCGTCGGCGGTGAACTCGGCGGCGGCCCGCAGCAGGCCGAGCACCTCGACCACCTCGGCCGGCTGCGCGCGGTTCTTGACCGCGATCGTCCGCCGGGGGCCCAACTCGACGGTGCTCCCGGCGGCCGTGGCTGCGTCGATCAACGTCGTCCCCTCCGCGGCCGCCGCCATCAGCCGGGCCGCGAGGTTGGTCGAGTCGCCCAGCACGCTCGCGAAACGGCGCGTCTCGCCGCCGAAGGCCGCGGTGAAGGCCAGCCCGGTGGAGACGCCGGCGGCGAACGGGAGGTCGGTCATCCCGCGCAGCCGCTCGACAGCGTGCACCGCCCGGCCGGCGTCGTCGGGATGGGCGACGGGGACGCCGAACGCCGCGATCAGCAGGATCCCCTTGTCGCCGCCCGTGCACTGCAGCACGTCGCCGCCCATCAGCGTCACCAGGTCGGTGGCGGCGACCACGAAGGCCTCCAGCTCCGCGATGCCCGTGGCGGGGATCGAGAGGAACACCGTCGTGATGCGGCGGTGCTCGTCGGGCGGAGGCG
>DATLLN010000388.1:0-3538 GCA_035537835.1 Gaiellales bacterium | reverse complement strand
GTGATGGACGGCATCATCCGGCGGGCGTTGCGGGAGCGGGGGGAGACGCGGGCGGCGCCGTCCACCGGGCGGCCTGCTCTCGTTCGAGTCGCGATCGCGCTGGTGGCAGTGGGACTCGCCGCGCTGTTCGTGCGGCAGGCGGGCGATCGGAATGCGTTCCGCCTGCAGGCGCTGGAGTCCCGTTTCGAGCGCAGTGGTGTCTACGTGCGCAACCGTCTACCGGCGAACGCACTGGTGTTCACGAGCTGGCAGAGCGGCAGCGTCCGCTTCTACGGCGACCGGAAGACCCTGGTCTGGAGCGAGCTCGATCCGTCGTGGCTGGACCGCGCGCTGCAGTTCGCCCGCGATCGTGGCTACGAGCCGTTCCTGCTGCTCGAGCGATGGGAAGAGCCGGGCTTCCGGTTGCGATTCGCCGAGACGCCGATCGGGGCGCTCGACTGGCCGCCGGCGGCGGAGATCGGCGGACAGGTCCGGGTCTATCGCCCCGGCGATCGCGCGCGGTATCTCGAGGGCAGCGCACCACCGACGGAATACGCCCGCTGACGGAGTTATGCTTGTCCAGGAGGAGTTGATGACGCGCAGGGGAGTTCTCGCAGCAATCGTCCTCGTGGGGCTTACCGTGACCGGCGTGGCCGCACAACGCGGCGGCGGCATTCCGCCAACCGGCACGATCAAGAAGGTCACCGACAACCTCTACGTGATTCCCGGAGCGGGCAGCAACACCACGGTATTCGTGACCGCCAACGGGCTCGTCCTCGTCGACACCAAGCTCGCCAACAACGGCGAGGCGATCCTGAAGCAGATACGCACCGTGTCCGACCGGCCGGTGTCGACGATCATCAACACCCACACGCATCCGGATCACAACGGCAGCAACGACTACTTCAAGACCGGCGGCGCCAAGGTCGAGATCGTGACCCACGAGAACACCGGGAAGTGGGTGGCGGCCAACCCGAAAGCCAATCCGGCGATGACGCCCGATCGCACGTTTGCCGATCGAATGACGCTCGGGACCGGCCGGGACCGGATCGACCTCTACTACTTCGGCGCCGGGCACACCAATGGCGATGCGTTCGTCGTGTTCCCGGCCTTACGGGCGATGTGCGTCGGTGACCTGATGGCCTGGAACATGGCGCCGCTGATCGACCCGCCCACCGGCGGCAGCGTGATCGCGTTGCCCGACACGCTCGAGAAGGCGGTGAAGGGGATCCAGAACGTCGACCTCGTCATCGAGGGGCACGGCAACGTGAATTCCTGGGAAGGCTTCCGCGCTTACGCGGCGTTCAACCGCGAGCTGCTGACGGTCGCGAAGGCCGCGCTCTCACGCGGCCAGACGCCGGAGCAGGCGCTCGAGGAACTGGTGAAGAATCCGCGTCTGGCGGTGTTCCTCACGGAACAGCTCCTGCCGGAGCTCGAATACGGCGGGACGCCGCGCTCGCGTGCGTTGATCAACCTGAACGTCGCCTTCCAGGAGCTGAAAGGCGAGCCGGTCACCACGAATTTCGGTCCCGCGCGAGGCGCCGCTCCGCCACCTGCATCGGGGAAGTAGAGCGCTGATGAGTGCCGGCATTGCGCTCCTGGTGGCGACGCTCATCGGTGTGTTCATCACACCAGACGGCATCGTCGTCGGCACCGATACTGCGCTCAGCAATCTGGGTGGGCAGGTCGCCAGCCAGCAGAAGTACTGCATCACCGGCCCTCGCTCGGTCGCGACGATGCAGGGGGCACACTGGCTGGAAGATACGGTGACGGGGGCGACCGTCGAGTTGCACAGCCGATTCCGGGAACTGTGCTCGCAGGTCGGTAGCTCGTCGTCGCCGATGACGCTCAGTCAACAGGCCGAGCACATCGCGAACGCGCTCAAGACCGATCTGGTCGCTTTTCTCGAGGCTGTGCCGGCGGCAGACGTCGTGAATACGTACGCGTCGAGTCCAGTGGTCGCGAGAGTAACGGTAACCGGCTACGGAGAGCGAGGACCAGAGAGCGTCGTCCTCGGCATCGGCCTCGCGATCGATCGCGCGAAGAATCGGTGGCAGGCACAGGTGCGACCGCTCGCGCGCCTGACCTTCTCGGATTGTGGTGTCAGATTCCAGGGTCAGGAGAGCGTCGTCACCGTGCTTCGCACCGACAAAGGCGTGCGCATCCCTCGAAGCGAGCTCACACACCCAGACGTGGCAAAGCTGACGGAACTGATGAACGGCAATTGCACCCAGGCGTCAGTGCGATCCGCAATCCCGATGTTCGTTCAAGCCGTTCGCCTGACTGTCGTGCTCGGGAACGGCTTCGGTGTGCCGAACGGAGCCGTGAGCCTGCCCATCGATATCGTCGCGATTCCTCGCGACGGTGCGATCGAGGTGACACGAGTCGAGTCGTGGTAGCGGCTACGCAAGCCGTCGCCCCTACGCGGTTTATCGCTTTCTGAACGTGATCCGCAGGCCGCCCTGGGCGCTGTTGGTCACACCTTCGATGCTGGTGCCGTCAGCTGACAGCTCGCCCGCGAAATTCCACGGCTGCGTGTTCGGAAACGTGAAGGTCAGCCGGCGGCCGTTGATCGTGAAGCCCCTCTCCGAGCCGTCGGCTCCCGTGGTGTAGAGCGACTTGTTGATCGGCGTTTCGCGCGGATCGGGCAGCGTGGTCTCGACCAGTTTCCCGATGATTCCGCCGTCGGGCCGGGCCGTGAACTCGATGATGATGTCGTAGTCCATCGTCTTGAGCTCCGGCCGTCCGACCCAGCGTCCAACCAGCGCTTTGGCGATGTCGGCAGGGACGGGCTCCTTGGTCGGCTGGTTCTTGGCGTCCACCATGACAGCCGGCAGTTCCGGCGAAGGCTCCGGTTTCGCGCGCTCGTGCCGCGACGTGCTCGTGTAGTTCGGCACGATCGTGTTGCCCTCGTGGCACGCGTACTCCCACCACTCGTAGTTCGGATCGTGGCGCATCGGGTAGCGCACCGTGAACGAGCGGGTGAGGATCACGGGATCCTCCGTCTTGATCTCGTAGAGCCACTTCTGGTCGTTCAATCGGGTGATCCGCTCGGTCGTCTTCATCTGGTCGCTGTGCGGGAAACGGTTTCCCGGCGGCGACCCGACGACGGCAAGGTTGATCAGCGGCGCGTGGCCACCCTTGTAGTTGGTCGTCTCGACGACGAGTGTGTTGCCCTCCCAGCGGCCGCGCGAATCGCCCATGTACGACTTGTACGCTGAGGACAGCGGCGGCCGCCCGTCGGTGAAGATCACACGTGCGTCGTGGATCATCTCGAGGTCGAACACGACCACGCCGGGCGCCTGCCAGATCGTGAAGCCGCCGTTGTAGCGATACGGCATCATCGACGAGGGCATGCCGCGTGTGGTGCAGCGGTCCCAGCTGTCGAAGTCGGTGGGTGAGTCGTACGCCGGCGACTCGCCTGGCAGCGACCACCCGCTGCGCATCTCGAGCGCTCGGCGCTTGGCCTCCGGCGTCAGCGCTGGTAACAGCCCGTTCGGTGGATCGACGATGAGTGTGGTCTGCCGCTGCGGCGTTGCCGGGTCGGTGACGCCCGAGA
>DATLLN010000387.1:0-6090 GCA_035537835.1 Gaiellales bacterium | reverse complement strand
GCAATGAGGCACACCAGTGCTGGTTGTCGCACGAGATCGCGTCGCCGAACGGAGCGAACCCGGGCGCGTAGAACTGCACCTCGAGGAACGAGCTGCCGCCGCCGCCCTGATCGAACGTCGGCGGGTGGTGCGGCGCGTTGGAATCGCTCATCGGCTTGCACGGATTCAGCGGGTACGAATGCGAGTTGCAGAGCGCCATGCTGAACCACGGGGCGACCGACAGCTCGAACCAGTGGGTGACATCCTTCCCCGGCGTGGACACGGTCGGCAGCTGCGATGGATCGCGCGGCAGCTGCTCGTTCCACGTGACGTCGTTCCCCGACCCGTGCCGGCTGGAGATGAACTTGATGATCGGCTCGTCGGGCCGACGTAACGGCCGTTGTCCTCGAACCGCGTCGGCCGCCCCGCCTCGAAGCCGCGCGGGTCGCTGCAGGCGGCTGTGTGATGTACCGGCTGCTGGATCGGGCTGAGCCCGTTGCAGTCAAGCATCCCCGCCGGGGCGGGCTGGACCGGCACCGGCCCGGTGTCGGCCGGGGCGGACGCAGTCACCACAGCGAGCGCGCCGGCCACCACCACCACCCCCGAGATGCACTACCTGACGACGCGGGCAATACGTGGCGATTTCATGCTGATCGCCCCATGGTCCGCTCCCCACAACAGAGACGCGGAAAGCACTATCGACTCCCCGTGGGGGTGTCAAGAAGGCGCGGTCACCAAGCCGATCAGGCGAGCTGAAGCACTGCGCGCGTCGCCTCGCCGGATCGCACGGCGTCCACCGCGTCCTCGACCTGGTCGAGTGGCAGCCGGTGGGAGATCAGCTGGTCGAGCGGGAGCCGCCCGCGCTGGTACAGGTCGAGGATCAGCGGGAAGTCGTGGTCGGGCCGCGCCGAGCCGTAGATCGAGCCCAGGACGCGGCGCTCCATTCGCGGGATCGAGAGCGCGGGCAGCCGCAGCTCGGCGTCCGCACGCGGGATCCCGGCGAGCACCGCCGCACCTCGGGCCCGAGTGGACAGGAACGCGGCGCGCATGTTCGCCGGCCGCCCGGCCGTCTCGAAGGCGAAGTCGACGCCACCGCCTGACGCCTCGGTGACCGAGATGGCGACGTCGTCCGGCTCACCCTCCCAGCGCAGGGCGGCGGAGGCGCCCAGCGCGAGCGCCCGCTCCAGCCGGCTCTGGCGGGCGTCCACCGCGACAATCTGCGACGCGCCCGCAGCGACGGCGCCGAGCACCGCGGACAGCCCGGTGCCGCCCAGGCCGAACACGGCGACGCGGTCTCCGGGCCGCACCTGCGCGGTGCGCCAAACCGCGCAGACCCCGCTGGTCACGGCGCATCCGAGCAGCGCCGCGACCTCGAACGGGACGTCGTCGGGGATGCGTACGCACGAGCGGGCCGGGACGACGGCGCGCTCGCTGAACGACGAGAGGAAGCAGTAATGGTGGACGACGGCACCGCCGAACGACAGGCGGGTCGTCCCGTCGAGGAGCCCGCCCTGCAGCATCATCGGCCAGGCGGTGCTGCACAGGTGCGGCAGGTCGCGCAGGCACTCGTCGCAGTGGCCGCAGTAGGGCGCCCAGGACAGAGCGACGTGGTCGCCGACGGCGAGATCGCGGACGCCCTCGCCCAGCGCCTCCACCACGCCCGCGCCCTCGTGCCCGGGGACGAGCGGCGAGGGGACGTCGACCGTTCCGTCGAGCACGTTCAGGTCGTCGGAGCAGACGCCGCTGGCATGCAGCCGCACCTGCACCTCGTCAGGGCCGGGCGGCGCCAGGTCGAGGTCGACCACGCGCAGCGGCGTCCCGGCGGCGGGCAGCAGGGCGGCCCGGGTCATGCGGCCGGCTCCACGACCAGCGCCTCCAGCTGGCGCTCCAGCCCGGCGTCGCCGACCTCGGCCACCTCGAGCGGCAGCTCCAGCATCGCGGCCGCACGGCGGGCGGCGGCCTCCAGCTCCGGCGTGCGCCGCTGCGCCAGCCACACGACGCGCGTGTAGTTGCCGAAGTAGGCATCGCGCAGGTCAGGGTGCCGGTCGAGGCCCAGCGACCGCCACACCGTCCGGTCGAAGCTGCGGGCCAGGAAATCGGTCAGGAAGTACGTGCCCGGCTCGCGCTCCATCGCCTCGCGCACCTCGTCCCTACCGAACACGTCGTAGCAGTGCATGCCGGCCAGACGGGGGATCTCCCGCGCCTCCAGCTCGGCGTCCAGCGCTCCGAGCGTCCCGCAGTCGGCATAGCCCACGACGACCCGGTCGTAGCCGGCCTCCAGCCGGTCGATCAGCTCGGCCACCCGCGGCGCGATCCGCTCCGGCCGGTTGTGCAGCTCCGGTGGCAGCGGGTGGACGTCGACCTGCCAGCCGCGCCGCTCGGCGATCTCCCCGACGTGCAAGGCTATGGCCCCACAGGCAACGACCGCGACTCTCATCCCGGGAACGCCAGCTGGTCGATGAACACGTCCTGGAAGTCCGTCCGGCCGGAGAGCTCGACGTACTCCACCTCGTCCAGGATGGCCTCCGCCGCGGCCCGCTCGCGCAGCGAGAGCGCGGCCATCTTGGCTCCCTCGCCGGCCACATTGCCCGCAGAGACGATGCGCGGCAGAGCGAGCTTCGGCACGAGCCCGATGCGCACCGCGCTGGATGCCGACAGATACGAGCCGAAGCTGCCGGCCAGCAGCACCTGGGTGATCTCCTCGACGTCCACGTCGAGCTCCTGCACCAGCGTCATCCAGCCGGTGGCGATGGCCGCCTTGGCGAACTGCAGCTCGCGGACGTCGCGCTGCGACAGGTACACGGAGTTCGCCGGGTCGTCGCCGCGCCAGGCCAGGACGAACACCCGCTCCTCGCCGATCCGCACCAGGCGCTTGGCCAGCCCGGGATGCTCCTCGGCGGCCTGCTCGTCCGGGATGTAGCGGCCCGAGTGGTCGATCAGCCCGGCCACCACCAGCTGGGCGACGGCGTCGACCAGCCCGGAGCCGCACATGCCGACCGGATCGGTGTCGCCGATCACCTCCAGGTTCAGCTGGTCGCCGTCGATGGCGACGCCCTCGATCGCCCCCTCGGCGGCACGCATGCCACAGCGGATCTGGGCGGCCTCGAAGGCAGGCCCGGCGGGAGCGGCCGTCGCCAGCACGCGCTCGCTCGACCCGAGTGCGATCTCGGAGTTCGTGCCGACGTCGATGAACAGGCGCAGCCGGCGGTCGCGCGTCAGCCCGGTCGCCAGCATCCCGGCGACGATGTCGCCACCCACGTACGCGCCCAGCGCCGGCATCACGGCGGCCGGCGCCCGCGGGTTGACGTGCACGCCAAAGTCGAGCGCGGTGGCCGGCGGGAGCGTCCGCGACGTGATGATGAACGGCGCCATGGACAGCGGCTCGGGATCGATGCCGAGCGCGATCTGGGTCATCGTGACGTTTCCGCAGAGGACGATCTCGTAGACCTCGACCGGGTCGACCGACGCCTCCTCGCAGACCTCGGTGGCCAGCTGGTTGAGGGTCTCGTGGGCCCGGGTCTGCAGCATCTCCAGCGCATCCGGATCGGTCATCGTCGCCGAGACCCGCGAGATCACATCGGCGCCGAACGGCTGCTGGCGGTTGAGCATCGAGCGCACCGCCACCGGCTGGCCCGTCGACAGGTCGAGCAGCGTGGCCACCACCGTCGTCGTCCCCAGATCGAAGGCGATCGCGAACCGCCGCTCGGTGGTGTCGCCCGGCTCGACATCGATCAGCACGTCGTCGCAGATCACCGCTGTCACCTTGAAGTCCGACGAGCGCAGCACCTTACCGAGCCGCCGCACCGCCGCCAGCTCGACCCGCAGCTCCAGATCGTCGATGGCGGCCAGCACCCGCTCGAGGTCGGACGTCTGGTCCTCCAGCGTCGGCTCCTCCAGCTCCAGGTAGCGTTTCTGCACGGCCGGGCGGAGGATCACGTGCCGCCCGACGCCGACCAGCGCGGCCTTGGGCCGCGTCTGCAGCGGCGGTACCTCGATCTGCAGGTCGTCGCGGGCGATCGCCCGGCAGGCCAGCCGCCAGCCGTCGCGCAGTTCGTCCGCCTGGAATGCGCGCGGATCGAGCCGGTCGACCGGCACGTCGCCGTCCAGCACCTTGACCTTGCACTTGCGGCACGTGCCGTGGCCGCCGCAGGTCGAGTCGATGGCGATGCCGTTCCAGCTGGCGGCGTCGAACACCGTCGTCCCGTTGGGGACGCGCACCTCACCGCCCTCCGGCTTGAAGGTCAGCCGGACGCGGCCAGTGCCTGCGTCGACGGCCTCGGAGCTCACGAGGCCGCGGCCGCCTGCCTTGCCCTGTGGGCCGCGATCCAGCGACCACCCCACTCGTCGTGGCCGAGTAGCAGGTCGGCCGCGCGCACCGCCTCGACGCACTGGGGCGACCGGGCGTCCATGATGGCGCTGGTCAGCCCATGGCTCTCGCAGATGGCGAGGAACGTCGCGCTCAGCACGTGTCGCCCGGGCAGCCCGAACGACGTGTTCGATGCGCCGCAGGTCATGTTGACGCCGAGGTGCTCGCGGATCACGCGCACCGTCTCGATGAACAGCGTCACCGCGCGGGGCTCCGCGCCGACCGGCATGGCCAGCGGGTCGATCACAATATCCTCGGGCGGGATGCCGTGGTCGCCGGCGACGGACACGATCTTCCGCGCCACCTCCAGCCGGCGCTGAGGCTCCATCGGGATCTCGTCGTCGTTGGCCAGCCCGATCACGGCGGCGCCGTGCCGGGCGACGATCGGCAAGATCCGCTCCAGCCGCTCGTCCTCGCCGGTGACGGAGTTGACCAGGGCCTTGCCCTCGTACGCCGACAGTCCCGCCTCGAGGGCCTCGACCACCGACGAGTCGATGCACAGCGGCACATCGGTCAGGCCCTGCACCATCTTCACCGCCTGCTCCATCAGGCCGACCTCGTCAGCCAGCGGGTCGCCGACGTTGACGTCGAGCATGTCGGCGCCGCCCTCGACCTGCTCGGCGACGTCGATCGCGAGCTGCGAGAGGTCGCCCGCCTGCAGCTGGGCCTGGAAGCCCTTGCGGCCGGTCGGGTTGATCCGCTCGCCGATGATGCAGAAGGGCTTGCCGTCGCCGATCACGAACGTCGACGACCGGGACTCGAGGACGGTGTCCATCAGGCGGTCACCGCCTCGGCGCCGGCGCCGCGCATCTCGGCCAGCCACTCGGCCGTGCGCTCGAGCCCGCCGAACAGGAACAGGTGCATCCCCGAGATCAGGCTGGCCGGGTCGGCTGCGCTCGCGACGGCGATCTCCTCGGCGATCTCGGTGGGCTTCCACTGGCGGGTGGTGGCCAGCTTGAGCAGGCCGCCGGACTTCTTGCGCAGGATCTCCAGCGACGGGCCGATGCCGCACGCCATGCCGTACTTGAGCAGCGTCGCCGGCGAGGTGACACCCGGCAGGCCGGCGATCACCGGCAGCCGGTTGCCCGCGTCGCGGATCCGCCGCTCGTACGCCAGGTACGGGTCGGACGCCAGGGCGAACTGGGTAACGATGCGCAGCTCGATCTCGTGGTCGCGCGCGAACGCGTTCTTCCAGGCGAGCGCGCGATCCTCGGCATCCCGCGGGATGTCCGGGCTGCCCTCGGGGTGTCCGGCCACGCCGGCCCGGCGGATGCCGTGGCGCTCGAGCAGGCCCGAGCCGAGCACGTCCATCGAGCTCGCGTAGGGACCCGCCTGTTCCTTGACGGAGCCGCCGATCACCAGCACGTCGTCGACGCCGCCCTCGCTCACCAGCGCGCCCAGCAGCTCGTCCAGCTGCCGCTCGACGGCGATGCTGCGGGCGCTGATGTGCGGGATCGGGACGCAGCCGCCCGAGCGGATCGCCGCCGCGGCCGACACCAGGCCCTCCGCCTCGGCGCCGGGCAGCGCGGTGATGTAGACGTGGGTTCCCGCCGGCAGCAGCCCGGGGGCGTCGGCCGCGCCGCGCGGCGTGACCTCGACGCTCGCGCCGCCGCAGCACGCCACCGGGAGCTGGCCGCCGGCGCGAGCGTCGTGGTCACGCCGCGCGGCGCAGCCGACGCCCCCCGGCTGCTGCCGGCGGGAACGCACGTCTACATCACCGCGCTGCCCGGCGCCGAGGCGGAGGG
>DATLLN010000386.1:0-3073 GCA_035537835.1 Gaiellales bacterium | reverse complement strand
GTCCATGTCGACCCCGACGAGTTGCGGGCACGACTGCGGCTGCGCGGGTCGCAACCCGTCTCGGTCGTCATCGCCCGCATCGGATCCGGGGCGGCAAGCCGGGCAACGGCATTCATTTGTCGTCCCTCACGGTAATCTTTCCTGCTCCTCGCGTGCGCAGTGAAAACCCCACGTACCCTGGCAGTAATGCGCCGGTGCCGGACCGGTGCCGGCTCTCGAGGACGTCCGACGATGCGCATTCTCAGGGTGGCTGCGATTCTCGTGGCTGGCGTACTGGCCTGCTTGACCGGCACATCGACAGCCGCGGCGCAGTCGGCCTGCCCGGACCTGGGCGGCGCGGTTGGGCCCGATGGGACCTGCACGGTCCATAGCGCGAACTCCACCTACACGCTGGACATCACGTTCCCCAACGACTATCCCGACCAGCAGGCGCTGACGGCGTATCTCACCCAGGCCCGCGACGGGTTCGTCAACGTCTCGGAGATGCCGGGTTCGTACAACTTGCCGTACGAGCTCGACGCGAAGGGAACCGGATACCGCTCGGGCTCGCCGACCGGCGGCACGCAGAGCGTGGTGTTCACAATGTGGCAGAACGTGGGCGGTGTGCACCCGCAGACGTGGTACAACTCGTTCAACTGGGACCTCGGTAAGAAGGCGCCGATAACATTCGACACCCTGTTCAAGCCTGGCACCAAGCCACTCGACGTGATCTACCCGGCCGTCGAACAGTACTTACAGAAGCAGCAGGGGATGATCGACGGCATACCGCCGAGCGTCGGGCTCGATCCGGCCAAGTACCAGAACTTCGCGCTGACGGACGACTCGCTGATCTTCTTCTTCAGCCAGGGCGAGCTGTTCACGGAGTCCGCGGGTCCCGTCGAGGCGTCGGTGCCGCGCGCGACAGTCGCGCCGCTGTTGGCGTAGCGCTTACTCCGGCAAGAAGCCGTAGACCTGGCCGTCGCTGGTGGCGGTGACGACCCGGCGGTCATGCCCGACCGATACGCCGACAGGCCAGCCCGTCGCCTGCGGCAGCGGGTAGCTGTTGACGGTGTGGCCGTCGGCCGGATCGAACACCACCAGCGCCTGACCGTTCTCGCCGTCCTTGGCGACGGTGTAGCCGAGGCCGTTGCCTGCCCGGCTCGACGTGGACAGCGGGGTGACGTCGTCGCGGGTCCACAGCACGTCGCCGTGGTCGCCGCCGTCGCGGACCGCGACCAGCTTGGCCCCCGGACCGCCGCCCGCGACGATCAGGCCGTCGGGCGACACCGACGGCGGCGTCTGTGCCAGATAATCCAACGGGGCCGACCATTTCGCCTTGCCGTCCGCAGTGTTGAGCGCCCACAGGTGTTGGTCGCGGCCGTTGACGTACACGGTCGACCCGTCGGCGGACAGGACCGGGCTGGAGATCGGCCCCTCGCCCACCGCCTCGCTGGTCCACTCGCGGGTGAGCGACGGGGGCTGGCCGGCACGGTAGCGAAGACCGACCAGGGTCGGCGCCGCGGCGTTCGGTTCCCACAGACTGACCACCACGATGCCGGTGGCAGACGAGAACGCCGGCGCCGCGGCCACCGGACAGCCTGGCCGCGCCGGTTGGCAATCGGCCAGTCCCCGAGTGGAGTCGGTCGGATTGACGCCGCCCACCAGATCCAGCGTGCCGACGACGATGCCTTTGTGGGCGTCGAATACCAGCACCTGCCCGAGATGCGTGACCACCAACAGCTGGCCCGGCGCGAGAATCCTTGGGGTGGTGGGCATTCCGATCACCGGCCGACGCCACCGGATCCACTGCGTCGGCGGGAAGGACAGCATCGCGCCGGGCTGGCCGACGTAGAGATTGTCGAACCCATCGAACAGCGGGCCGGACACGCCGCCGCCCTGCACCAGACGGGTGCACCAGCGTTGGCGGGCCTTGTTGTCGGTCTCCCACACCATCAGCGAGCATCCGCCCGCCGACTGCGCGTTGACGGCCAGGTAGCTGCCGGACCCGAGCGCCACCTGGGCGGCCAGGTCGCCCTTGACCGAACGCCGCCACTCGAGCCGCAACGCGTCGGCCCCTGCGACCGGCGAGTAGCTGCTGTTGGCTGCGTCGCCATACTGCGCGGGCCAGCCATCGGCGGCTTGCGCGTCGACCCAGGAATCGGTGGTCCCACAACCGGCCAGCACACCCGTGATCAGCGCCATTGACGCCAGCACGATGAATCGCCGGAACACTGGGTCCTTTCTGTTCCTGTTGTCCGAGCCCATGTGAGGGTAACCGGAGGCTCGGCATGCGCTCGCGTAGGCTTTCCGGCCATGACGACGATGTGGGGCGCGCCGTTGCACAAGCGCTGGCGGGGTTCGCGGCTGCGCGATCCGCGCCAGGCGAAGTTCCTGACCGTGGCCTCACTGAAGTGGGTGATCGCCAACAAGGCCTACACCCCGTGGTATCTGGTCAGGTACTGGCGGCTGCTGAAGTTCAAGCTGGCCAACCCGCACATCATCACCCGCGGCATGGTCTTCCTCGGCAAAGGTGTGGAGATCCAGGCGACGCCCGAGCTGTCCACGATGGAGATCGGCCGGTGGGTGCATATCGGCGACAAGAACACGATCCGCTGCCACGAGGGCTCGCTGCGTTTCGGCGACAAGGTCGTGCTCGGCCGTGACAACGTCATCAACACCTACCTCGACATCGAACTGGGCGACTCGGTGCTGATGGCGGACTGGGTCTACGTGTGCGACTTCGACCACAAGATGGACGACATCAACGTGCCCATCAAGGACCAGGGCATCCTCAAGGGCCCGGTACGGATCGGGCCCGACACCTGGATCGCCACCAAGGTAACCATTCTGCGCAACACCACGATCGGGCGCGGCTGCGTCCTGGGTTCGCACGCGGTGGTCAAGGGCGACATCCCCGACTATGCGATCGCCGTCGGCGCCCCGGCCAAGGTGGTCAAGAACCGGCGACTGGCGTGGGAGACGTCGGCGGCGCAGCGGGCGGAACTGGCCGCGGCGCTGGCCGACATCGAACGCAAGAAGGCCGCCCGCTAGTTTCCAACGTTGACTCTGCGTCCTGGGCGACAAAGTACAAGTA
>DATLLN010000385.1:0-2359 GCA_035537835.1 Gaiellales bacterium | reverse complement strand
GCGGTAGCCCCAGCAGCTCGGCGTCGCGCGGCGAGGCGGCTGTGGCCTCGACGGTGTAGGCCGCGCGCATCGGTGCGCAGCCGTTGCGGTCGAGGACGGCGTACAGCGACTCGGCGGCGAAGTCCACGGACTCCAGCTCGGGCGCCCGGCGGAGCGGCACCACGGCCTCGTCGACGGCGACGGGTACGTCGTCGAGCTTGCGCAGCCGCTCGAGCACGAACACCGCAGCCCCGGGCGCGATGTGAAACAGCTCTGCCTGCTCGATCGTCGCCTGCCGCAGCTCGCGCGTCAGCACCACCGACGTCGGGTGCAGCCCACGGCGGGCGCCCAGTTCGGAGAAGCTCATCAACGCGTTGGGCGGCTCTGCCAGGCTGTCGTTGGTGACGAAGGCGCCGCGACCGGCGGCCGACTCGATCAGCCCGTCCTCGACCAGAGCGGCGAAGGCCCGGCGCACGGTCGTCCGGCTCACCGACAGCTGCTGGCACAGCTCGCGCTCGGCGGGCAGCCGGTCGCCGGCGCGCAGCCTGCCGCTGGCGATATCGTCCGCGATCATCCGGTAGACCCGGGTGTAGAGCGGCTGCGACGCGGCCTCGAGCATCACGCGTGCGCCCCCTCGACGATCCGCGACACGTCCGGCTCGAGTCCGGCCTCGTCGAAAGCCAGCAACAGGGCGCCGATCACCGGCGCGTGATGAAGCGGCACGGGGTCGGCCTCCGGCAAGTGCGACAGGATCGCGTCCGACAACACCGCCGACGGGTTGTGGAAGACGCCGCCGGTCAACACGACCGGGAACCGCCTGCCGTCCAGCAGCCCGACCGCATCCGCGCAGGCTCGCGCCTGGCCGCCCAGTATGCGCCCATGGTTGGCGACGATCTCGGCTGCGACCGGGTCGCCCTTCGTCGCCTCGTCCAGTACAACCGGCGCCAGCCGCTCCTTGTCCTGCTCGGGCCAGCCACCGCGCCGGGTGAAGCTGTGCAGCAGCTCGATCGGCGTCGCCGGGCCGTACATCTCGAGTGACCGGTGAGTCAGCGCGGTCTCCGGACCGAGGCCAAGCTCCGATCGCCAGACCGCCGCCAGGCCGTCTTGGCCGAGGCCGCGGGCACCGGTGCGGTCGGGCCAGAAGCCGACGTGATAGGTGCGGCCGTCGCGGTTGCGCGCGGCCGTCGTCCCGAACGTGCCGCAGACCACTGACACGCCCGCGCCGTCGGCGGTGCCGGCCCGGATCGGCGCGATCGCGTCGTTCACGACCAGCGGCTCCCGGGGGAGGCCGACCAGCTCCGGGATCGCTCGGCGCAGGAGGTCGAAGTCCTCGGGCCAGTCGGCGCCGGCGAGATTGAAGCAGGCTGCGGAGACGTCGGATGCCGCGATCCCGGCCTCGAACAGCGCGTCCTGGCACGCGGCGGCCATCGCATCCAGGGCGATCTCCACGCTCGGGGCGTTGTGGATGTCGGAGCAACCCGAGCGGCCACGCCCGACGACCGTGCCGTCGGGCGTGGCCACCAGCGCAACCGTCTTCGTGTTGCCTCCGTCGACGCCGATCAGCATACGGAGCCTCTCATGCCACCAGCCGTGCCGGGAGCAGGTCGCGGTGTGCGGCGGCCAGCTCGGCGTAGAGGCGCTCGGCGAGGTCGATCTGCATGACCAGCGGATTCGCCGCGAGCGCGCGAACCGCGTCGGTCGCCGACCCCGACCAGGCGGCCTCGGCGGCCAGCGCCTGGTACTCGCCGAGCATCATCACCAGGCCGCGCAGGTGGCGGGGCAGGGGCGCCGTGCGCAGCGGCTCGATGCCTGCCGCCGTGCAGCGGCCGGGGACCTCGACCACCAGGTCCTCCGGGAACCCCTCCAGCACGCCGCCCCGGTTCGGAACGTTGACCGGATGCACCTCGTCCTTGTCGTTGAAGATGGCGTCCATCACGTCGATGGCCAGCTCCAGCTCGTGGATGCCGCCCCGCGACCGGGAGGGGTCGAGCTGCGGGTCGTCAGTCTCGGCCTGCGCCTCGTAGTGCCGCCAGTAGTCGGGCGCCCAGCTCATGATGTCCTGGGCGCGGGTGGTCGGCCTGGCCGCCAGCTCGGCGACCACCTCGTCGCGGTAGTAGTAGTACCGGAAGTACTCCGCCGGGATCGATCCCATGGTCGCCGCCAAGTGCAGCAACCGGGCGTCCGGCCGGCTGAGGCCGGGATCGTCGCGCCGCCGCTCCCAGGCCGCCTGGATCGCTGGGATGGCATCCTCACCGCGGTAGGTGTGCTCGACGCTCCAGCAGCCGTGGTTCAGGCCGACCATCGTCGCCTGGAGCTCCGATCTCTCGAGCTCGGCGACGCGCGCGACCTCGTCGACGAAGTAGATCGGCCCCTCGCAGAG
>DATLLN010000384.1:0-16588 GCA_035537835.1 Gaiellales bacterium | reverse complement strand
GTCGCCGGCCTCGATCGCCTCGAGCAGCGGCAGATGCTCGGCTGCGCTGTCGCCCATCGACGAGTACAGGTGCTCGTCCAGCGGGATCAGCGTCTTCAGCAGCGGGACGTGGCGGGTGAACACGGAGTGGATGCGGCGGTTGCGGGAGAGCCGGACCATGCTGTCGTGGAACTCGAGATCGGCGCGGGAGAACGCCCGGATGTCGCCCTTATCCGCCGCTGCGTCGAGCTGCTCGAGGCGCTTGCGCATCTCCCTCAGGTCGGCGTCGCGGTGGGAGGCGGCGAGCAGCTGGGCCGCCCGCCCCTCGATCGCCGAGCGCAGGTCGTAGATCTCGCGGATGTCGTCCGGCGTCAGGCTGACCACGTACATCCCGCGTCGCGGCTCCTCCTCCAGCAGGCCCTCGGCGCACAGCAGCTTGAACGCCTCGCGCACCGGGCCGCGGCTGATGTTGAGCGCGTCGGCGATGCGGACCTCGACTAGCCGTTCGCCCTGACCCAGCCGCCCCGCCAGGATCTCCTCGCGGATCTGGTCGGCCACCGACTGGGCCAGTGACGGAGGTGCTTCGATGGGTCGCATGATGGGTTGACAGTCTACCGGCGAGGTCGGTTGACCGGCACCCCCTCGGCGTGCTTAGATTGTCAACTGTCTACCATGTCGAGCACGAGCGACCTGCCCACAGTCCGCACCTCACTGCCCGGCCCGCGCAGCCGCGAGCTGCTCGAGTCGCGTGACCGGCTGGCCTACCGGCCGCTCCACGATCCGCACGGCGAGGTGCCGTTCGTACTGGCCGGCAAGCGCGACTGGATCATGGAGGACGTCGACGGGAACACGTTCGTCGACCACGTCAGCGCGTGGGGCGCGACGCCGCTGGGCGCGTCGCCGGAGAGCGTGCTGACCGCGGTCGAGGAGGCCCAGCGGCAGTACGGCATGGAGATCTCGAACTACATCCCCAACGTGCCCATGATCGAGCTCGCCGAGCGGCTGCTCGAGCTGGCTCCGGCGCCGCTGACGCGGTACGCGCCGAGCATGAGCGGCACGCTGGTGGTCGAGGGCGGCGTCAAGCTGGCCCGCGATGCGACCGGCCGGGCGATGATCCTCGGCTTCCTCGGCCAGTACCACGGCGAGAGCACGTACCTGACCGCGGCCCACAGCACCGACCTCTCCGAGGTGACCACCGGCAGCGCCCAGTACGTGCCGGGCGCCGTGTTCGCGCCGTACCCCAACCGGTTCCGGGCGCCCTTCCACCGCGGCGCCGGGCCGTACGACGACACGCTGGTGCTCGACTACGTCGAGGAGTGGCTGCTGGTGCACCAGGTCGAGCCCGACCAGATCGCCGGCGTGCTGATCGAGCCGATCCTCACCGAGGGCGGCATCGTGGCGCCGTCGGAGGCGTTCTGGGAGCGGCTGAACGGGCTCTGCAACCGCTACGGCTGGCTGATGATCCTGGACGAGGTGCAGACCGGGATGGGCCGTTCGGGCAAGCTGTTCGCCGCCGAGCTGTGGGGCCTCGAGCCGGACATCCTGCTGCTCGGCAAGGGGTTCGCCGGCGGCGGCCAGCCGATCGCCGCGACGCTCGGCTCCGAGAAGGTGATGGCCGAGGCCTCCGCCGTCTCGGGCGGCACGTTCGCCTGGGTGCCGGCGGCGTGCGCCGGTGCGCTGGCCAGCCTCGAGGAGATCGCGACCGGCGGCGTCCTCGAAAACGTCGCCGAGCTGGAGCGGATCGCAAAGGAGGAGCTGGTGCCGCTGGTGGAACGCCACGAGCAGGTCGGCGACGTCCGCGTGGTGGGCGCGATGGTCGGCATCGAGTTCGTCACCGACAAGCGGTCGATCAGACCCGCGCCCGCATTCCACGCCGCTGTGCACCAGGCGCTGCTGACTCGCGGGGTGCTGGGCATCACCCAGTGGGGCAAGTGGATCTACCGGCTGCAGCCGGCGCTGAACATGCCGCCCGACCTGTTCCGCTGGTCGTGCGGCCAGGTGGCCGAGGCGATCGCCGAGGTCGCGGCCGCACCGCCCGCGGAGTTCAGCGTGCTGGATCGATAGCTCGGTCGTGCAACAACGGGGTCAGACCCCTTTGTTGCATGGCGCAACAAAGAGGGTCAGACCCCAACGTCCGGAGGTATCGGCGGCGCCTCCGAGCGGTCGAACCAGTCGCCCGCCATCTCGCCGCCGTCGACCACCAGCGTCTGGCCGCTGATGAACGAGGCTTCGTCCGACGCGAGGAAGAGCACCGCCGCGGCCTGGTCGGGTGGGCGTCCCAGCCGCCGGAGCGGGATGCGGCCGATGTACTCGCGCTCGACAGCGCGGTCCTCGGGGCTCATCTTCGCCAGCTCCTCCGCCGTCAGCGTCTCGCCCGGGGCGACGCCGACGACCCGGACGCCCAGGTGGCCGAGCTCGTGCGCGAAGCTCTGCGTCATGCTGACGACGGCCGCCTTCGACGCGTTGTAGACGGCCTCCGGCGACTCCGAGCGGATGGCGTTGGCCGACGCGATGTTGACGATCACCCCGCCGCCGTGCTCGGCGAAGTGCTGCGCCGCCCGCTGCGAGGCGAAGAACACGGCCCGGGAGTTGACCGCGAACGCCCGGTCCCAGGTGTCCTCGCGGACGTCCATGATCGGGCCGTCGGGCATCACTGCGGCGTTGTTGACGAGCACGTGGATCCGGCCCAGCCGCCGCTCGGCGTCGGCGACGGCGTCCGCCGCGGCCCCAGGCTCGCCCAGGTCGGTGACGATCGCCTCGGCGTCGAGCCGCGCAAGTCCCTCTGAGTCGCGGTCGACGGCGGCGACCCGGGCGCCCTCGGCGAGAAACGCCTCCGCGATCGCCCGGCCGATGCCCTGCGCCGCGCCGGTGACGATCACCCCGCGGCCCTCGAACCTGCGCGCGGTCACGGCACCTCCGGCATCCGCAGCGGCAGGCCCGGCACGGCCGCTCGGCCGAGCGCGAGATGGGTCTCGCCGACGTTCGGCACCGCCATCATGTCGAGATCCGGGCCGGCGAAGGCGACGTTGGTCGGCGCGTTCAGCACGATGCCCTGCGGATCCTCGGCGAGCACGGCCGGCTCGCCGCCGTGTTCGATGCGGACGACCCGGTCGGGGCGATAGCAGGCGACGATCATCGCGCCGGACGTGTCCAGCGCCACGCCGTCGGGCACCGTGCCGGGCAGCAGCGCGACCGTCTCGGCGGGGCCGGCGGAGCCGTCGGCGAGGATCGGGATCCACGTGACGCCCGGCAGGTAGGACTCCACGACCAGCACGGCGTCGCCCTCGGCGGTGACGCAGATGCCGTTCGGGTAGCGGGGTGCGTCGGTGCTCCACACCTCAGTCGCGCCGCCCGGCCGGACGACGAGCACGCGGCCGTTGTCCTCCTTGGTATCGCCGGAGTCGGTGACGTACAGGTTGCCGGCGTCGTCGAAGGCCGACGCGTTGGGCAGGATCATCTCCGCCGAGGAGTACGCAGTCGTGCTGCCGTCGCGCGGGTCGAGCCTGACGACCTCGCACCGCTCGCAGTCACACGCGTAGACGCGGCCGGCGCCGTCCAGCGTCAGCCCCAGCAGGCTGCCCTCGGTCGTCCCGACCTCGCGCACGTCGCCGTCCAGCGTCACCTCGTACACCTGTCCGGCCTCACCGCCCGCGTACAGCACGCCGGACGGGCTCCAGGCGACGCCCTCGGGGTGGTCGAGATCCTCGACCAGAATCCGGAACGGCCCGCAGGCCAGGTCCACCGTCACACCGCCACCTCCACTCGCTCGACCACGTCCGCCACCGCCCGCGCTGCCCGCACGATGTCCGTCACGGCGATCGACTCGCCCGGCCGGTGGGCGTCGAACAGCGTGCCCGGGCCGAACACGACGGCGTCGGAGCCGGCGATCTCGACGAAGTTGTGCGCGTCCGTCCAGGCCGGCATCAGCATCGGCTCGGCGCCGCCCAGTGCCTCGGAGAGCAACGCTCCGATGGGCGAAGGACTGGACGAGAACGGCTCCTCGACCTCGCCGAGCTCGATCCGGCCGCCCATCGCCGCCACCCTGGCCTCGAGGGCGCGCGCGAACGCGGCCGCGTCGCCGCCGGGAGCCACGCGCCCGTGCATCTCCAGCCAGGCGTCCTCGGGCGAGACGTTCATCGCGCCGCCGCCGTGCATCTCGCGGACGACCGCGGCGATCATCTCCGGCGGCGCCAGCGGGTCTGCGTCCAGCGAGGCAACGAAGCGGGACAGGTCGTGGATCGGGTTGCCCGGAGGCTCGGCGTACGAGCCGTGAACGGGCGTGCCGGTGAATCGCACCCGCGCCTCCAGGTGGCCGCACTCCTGTTCGGCGATGCGCAGGTCGGTGCCCTCGCCGACGATCACCCGCGGCGGCCGCAGCGCCTCAGCCATCTGCAGCGAGCCGCGGCCCTCGTCCTCCTCGTCGACCGTGAGACCGACGGCCACGCCGGCCGGTGCGCCGGCGAGGTGCAGGGCCAGCAGGGCCGCGACCGCCTGGCCCTTGTCGTCCACCGAACCCAGGCCGTGGACGCGGCCGTTCTCGAGCCGCGGCGGCTCCGGATCCCAGGAGGGCGCGATCGTGTCCAGGTGGGCGTTCAGCAGCAGCTCCGGCCGGTCGCCGGTCTCGCCGATCACCAGGTTGTCGGCGCAGCCCTCGACCGGCATCCGCCGCACGTCGAATCCCAGCGAGCGGGCGATCCGCTCCGCCTCGTCGACGGCCGGGTGCTCCCGGCTCGGCGGGGACGGCGCGCGGATCAGTGCCAGCAGCGCCTCGGCGGCCCATCGCCCGGCCTCGGAGTCGGTCATCGCCGGCAACTATCCCACTCTCCGCAGGCGCAGGTCGCGCAGCACGACCCCGGCGCAGTTGCGTCCGTTGGCTCCTGTGACACCGCCGCCAGGATGCGTCCCGGCTCCGCACAGGAACAGGTTTCGGATCGGCGTTCGGTGGTCGGAGTAGCCGCGCACGGGGCGGAACCAGAACAGCTGGTCGGGGAGCATGTCGCCGTGCATGTGGTGGCCGCCGGTCAGCCCCAGCCGGCGCTCCAGGTCGAGCGGCGAAAGCACCTGCCGGTGCACGACCGAGTCCGGCACGTTCGGCAGCAGCCCGCCGATCTGCTGGACGATCCGGTCGGCAACGCTCTCGCGGATGTCGTCCCACGTCCCCTCGGCCAGGGAGTACGGCTGCGACCGCGCGCCGACAGTGATCACGTGGTGGCCGGGCGGAGCCAGCGACGGGTCGTGCACGGTGGGAACGCAGAGCTCGACGTGTGAGTCCACGGCGGGCACGCCCTGGCGCGCCGACTCCTGGTCGCGATCCATTTCCTCGAGCGGCAACGTGAGCTGGATCAGCCCGTGATGCTCCTCGCCGAGGCCGGTCGTGCCGGGGATCTCGGGCAGCCGGTCGACCGCCAGGTTGATCTTCATGCTGGCGCCGTCGCAGCGGTACGCGTCGATCGCCCGGGCGAACTCCTCGGGGACGTCGGCGGGGTCGCAGAGGCCGACGAAGGTTCGCTTGGGGTCGGCGTTGGAGAGCACGATCCGCGAGCGCAGCTCCTCGCCGCTCTCGAGCACGACCCCGCGGGCGCGGCCGTCCTCGATCACTATGCGGGCGACCGGGCTGGCCGGCCTCAGGTCGGCGCCCGCCTCCCGGGCCGCGTCCGCCATCATCCCGGTGACGGTGCCCATGCCGCCCGGCACGAAGCCCCAGGGCACGCCGCCGCCGGGGTGCGCCGCGTGCTCGTGCAGCAGGGAGAGCGCCGTGCCGGGCGTCGAAGGCCCGGCCAGCGTGTTCGAGATGGCGTCCCAGCCCAGCGCGGCCTTGACGTGGTCCGAGTCGAACCGCTCGTCGAGCCAGCGCCGGGTGGAGGTCGACAGCAGGCCCGCCGTCTGCTCCGCGACGTCCGGGGTGCGCGCGGCGCGCATGCCGAACCGCACCCGCTGGGGCGGCGAGTCGAGGGTGGGGAAGACCAGCCTGCCGATCGCGCTCAGCTCCTCCTTGAACGCCGGGAACCGGCGCGCGTCGGCGGGCGAGTACCGGCGGATCTCCTCGATCGTCCGCTCGTCGCTGTTGTGCAGGACGAACCGCCCACCGTCGCCGAACAGGTTGACCGACGGCCCCGCCGGGTCGACGCGAAGGCCGCGTTCGCGCAGCCGCATGTCGCGCCAGATCGCGGGCCGCAGCATGCTCAGCACGTAGGCGCCAGGCGATGCCCGGTATCCGGGCGCGAACTCCTCGGTGACGCACGCGCCGCCCAGGATCTCGCGCCGCTCGAGGACGACCGTGCGCAGGCCGCGACGGGCGAGGTAGAAGGCCGCGACCAGGCCGTTGTGGCCGCCGCCGACGACGATCGCGTCGGGCTCGGCGTCGCTCACCGGCGTCCTCTCCGCAGCCGTGCGGTGCGCCGGTCGCGGAGCACCTCGCGGGCGGCGTTGCGTCCGTTGGCGCCCGTGACACCGCCGCCGGGATGGGTGCCGGCGCCGCACAGGTAGAGGCCGCGGATCGGTGTCCGGTACGACGCCCACCCGCGCACCGGCCGCATGGTGAACAGCTGGTCGGCGGCCATGTCGCCGTGTAGCGCGTGGCCGCCGGTCAGGCCGAGTACCCGTTCCAGATCGAGCGGCGAGAGCACCTGGCGGTGCACGATTGACGACGACAGGCCGGGGAACAGCTCGTCCAGCTGCGCGATCGCGCGGTCGGCGGCGGCGTCCTTGAGGTCGTCCCAGGCCCCCTCGGCCAGGTGGTAAGGCTGGCTGTTGACGTCGATGGTGACGACGTGGTGGCCCTCGGGCGCCAGGGACGGGTCGTGCACCGTGGGGACACACATCTCGATGTGCGGGTGACCGGCGAGCCGCCCCGCGCGCGCTTCGTCCTGGGCCCGGTCCATGTCGGCCAGCGTCGAGGTGATCTCCATGATCCCGCGCTGGTAGTCCTGCACGGCGCCGTTGCCGTTCATCGCGGCCGCGGCGGGCAGCCGATCGACCGCCAGGTTGATCTTGATGCTGGTGCCGTTGCATCGGTAGGCATCGACCGCGCCGAGGAACCGCTCTGGCAGATCGGCCGCGTCGCACAGCGTCAGAAAGGTGTGCTTGGGATCGGCGTTCGAGAGCACCGTCGACGCCGCGATCACCTCGCCGGACTCGAGCTCGACGCCGGCCACGGAGCCGCCATCGGCCAGCACCCGGGCGACCGGCGCCTCGGTGCGGATCTCGGCTCCCGCTTCGCGCACGGCGTCGGCCATCATCCGCGTCACCTCGCCGATGCCGCCCGGAACGAAGCCCCAGCGGCGGATGCCGCCGCCGGCGTCCTCGGCGGCGTGGTCGTGCAGCAGCACGTACGCCGTGCCGGGCGTGCCCGGACCGGCAACGCTGTCGTTGATCGCGTGCCAGCCGAGCGACGCCTTAAGGTGATCGGACTCGAACCACTCGTCCAGGTACTGCGAGACCGACGTCGCGAACAGGTAGCCGACCTCGAGCAGCGAGCGGCGGTGGCGGAGCGCGCGGCCGCCCAGCTTGCCCATCCCCAGCAGGTCGCGAGGGTGCATCGCCGCCGGGTCGGGCGGGGTGGCGTCGAACAGCGGGCCGATGGCGGCCGCCAGCTCGCCCAGCCCGGCCTCGAAGGCCGCCAGCCGGCGGGCGTCGCGGGCCGAGAACCGGCGCGTCTCCTCGACCGTGCGGTCGAGCTCGTCGTCCAGCAGAAACGTCGAGCCGTCGGGGAACACGTTGAGGCTGGGGCCGGCGGGGGAGACGGTCAAGCCGCGCTCCGCGAGCCGCATGTCCTCCCAGATGCTCTGGCGCAGCATGCTCAGCACGTAAGCGCCGGTCGATGCGCGGAAGCCGGGGGCGAACTCCTCGGTGACGCAGGCCCCGCCGACGATCGGCCGCCGCTCGAGCACGAGCGTGCGCACCCCCGCGCGGGCCAGGTAGAACGCTGACACCAGGCCGTTGTGGCCGCCGCCGACGATGACGGCGTCCCAGCGGCCGCCCTGCCCCGCCTTCACCATACTGTCGACAGTAGACGAAGTTGGAGCCGCGGGTCAAGCACGCCGCTCGGGCAGGTCGCGCATCCGCGGCACCGGCGTCGGCAACAGGAACAGCACGCCCACCAGGGCGCCGACCGACGCGATCCACAGCGCCGGCCGCAATCCCAGCGTCTCGCCAAGCAGGCCGCCGGCGAGCGACCCGATCGGCCGCACCCCGTAGTTGACCGTCAGGAACGCTCCGAAGAAGCGCGATATCAGCCGCTCGGGGACGGCGGCCTGGTAGATGACCCCGCCGTTGATATCCAGCATCATCAACCCGATCCCGGAGATGAACTCCGAGACGACGAGCATCGCGAACACAAGCGGTCGCGGCCCGCCGGCCAGCGGCACCAGCACCAGCGGCAGCGGGAACAGGATGACGCCCAGCGTGTACACCGGCCCGATGCCGAACCGCCGCGTCAGCGGGCCGGTGATCACCGAGCCGAGCAGCGTGCCGACCGCGGCGGTCCCGAGCACCAGGCCGATCGCGGCCGCCGAGATGTGCAGCTCGTGGGTGACGTAGAGGAAGTAGATCGCCCAGAACGCGAAGTTGAACAGGTTGATCGTGGCCACCGAGAGCAGCATCGTTCGCAGCATCAGGTCGCCGGCGATGAACCGCGCGCCGACCATCACCGACCCCCGCTGGTGCTCCTCCGGCTCCGGCTGGCGCGGGTGGATCGTGCCGAGGAAGACCGCCGAGACGAGGAACGACACCGCGTCGATGGCGAGCGTGAACGGCCCCGAGACCGCCTGCACCAGCAGTCCGGCGATGCTCGGGCCGACGACGAACGTCGCCGCCCGGCTGCCGTTCGTCAGCGAGTTGGCCTCGACGTAGTGCTCGCGCTCGACCAGGTTGGTGAACACGGTGTTGTAGGCGACGAAGAACAGGACGCTGCACACGCCGCTGAAGAAGCCGACGACGTACAGCTGCTGGATCGTCAGCACGTCGAAGGCGTAGGCGATGGGTACCGACCCCAGCAGCAGGCCGCGCCCGATGTCGGCCGCGATCATCGTTTGCCGCTGACTGCCGCGGCGGTCGACCCAGGCGCCGGCGTGCAGCGAGAAGATCAGGTTGGGGAGCAGCTCCGCCGCCGTCAGGTAGCCCATCTCGGCCGGCGTCACGTCCAGCACCAGCACCGCGGTCAGCGGCAGGGCGATGATCGTCACCTGGTCGCCCAGCATCGACACGGACTGGCCGATCCAGAACCGTCTGAACTCGACCAGGCGGAGGGTGGCCGGGATCCGCAGCCGCATCAGCCGATGCCGAGCTCGGCGACCGCGGCCTCGAGGTCATCGCGTCCGGTGAGGGTGACGTGGCCCAGCTTGCGGCCCGGCCGCGGCACCTTGCCGTACAGATGCAGGTGCGCGCCGACGATCGCCAGCACCCGCTCGGCGGATGGCGTCTCGCCGATCAGGTTGACCATGGCGCTGCGGCCGATCGCCTCGCAGGCGCCCAGCGGCAGCCCGGCGACGGCGCGCACGTGGTTCTCGAACTGGCTGGTGCGCGCGCCCTCGATCGTCCAGTGCCCCGAGTTATGGACGCGCGGGGCGATCTCGTTGGCCAGCAGGCGGTCGCCGACGGCGAACAGCTCGAGCGCCAGCACGCCGACGTAGTCCAGCCGCTCGAGCAGCAGCCGCATGTAGCCGGCGGCCAGCTCCTGCCCCTCGATTGTCAGGTCAGGCGCCGGGGCCAGCGTCAGCCGGAGGATGCCCTCCCGGTGGTGGTTCTCGACGACCGGGTAGGTGCGCACCTCCCCCGCGGCACCGCGCACTGCGATCACCGACAGCTCGCGGTCGAACGGCACCAGCTGCTCGGCGATCAGCGGCACGTTGCCCAGAGAGGCGAAGGCGCCGTCGATGTCCGCGCGCTCGCGCGCGACCAGTTGCCCCTTGCCGTCGTAGCCCAGCCTCCGCGTCTTGACGACGGCCGGCACCTCCAGAGCGTCCAGATCGGCCTGCGAGTCGATCTGCCGGAACTCCGGCGTGTCGATGCCCAGCTCCCGGAACAGCGACTTCTCGTGGAGCCGGTCCTGGGCGACGGCGAGGGCGGCCGGCGGTGGGTGCACCGCAACGGCCGAGGCCAGCCGGTCGGCCGACCACGCCGGCACCGACTCGAACTCGAACGTGACCACGTCGGCCGCCGCCGCCAGGGCGTCGAGCCCCGCGGGATCGTCGTACGCGCCGACGATCAGGTCGCTGACGGGCCCAGCGCAGGCGTCCTCCGCCGGGTCGAGGCAGGTGCAGCCGATGCCCAGCGGATGGGCGGCGAGCGCGAGCATGCGGGCGAGCTGGCCGCCCCCGAGCACACCCAGCTGCATCAGCCGGCGGCGGGGTCGGGCGCGCCGGCCACTGCGCCGGTCTGCGCCCGCCGGTAGTGCTCGAGCCGCTGCAGGATCTCCGGGCGCGAGCCGGCGACGATCGCGGTCGCCAGCAGCGCGGCGTTGACGGCGCCGGCGCGGCCGATGGCGACCGTGCCGACAGGGATCCCCGCCGGCATCTGGACGATGGAGAGCAGCGAGTCCATCCCCGAGAGCGCCTTTGACTCGATCGGCACGCCGATCACCGGCAGCGAGGTCTTGGCCGCGGTCATGCCCGGCAGGTGGGCCGCGCCGCCGGCGCCGGCGACGATCACCTCGATCCCACGGTCGCGCGCGTTGTGGGCGTAGTCGAACATCAGGTCGGGCGTTCGGTGCGCCGAGATCACACGCCGCTCGTACGGCACCTCGAGCTCGTCGAGCGTGTCGCAGGCGTGATGCATGGTCTCCCAGTCGGAGCGCGAGCCCATGATCACGCCAACCAGGGGGCCCCTGTCGCTCATGGCGGGGACACTACACTGCCCCTCGTGAGCGAGGCGGGGCTGACCGAGGCCGAGGCCGGCCGGCGGCTGACCGAGCGCGGGGAGCGGGAGACGCTCCCCTCCAGCCGCACCGTCGCCGGGATCGTCCGCGAGAACACGCTGACGCTGTTCAACCTGATCCTGGTGTCGTTCTTCGTGCTGCTGCTGGTGGCCGGCGACCCTGCGGACGGGCTGTTCCTGGCGATCGCTGTTGCCAACTCGGGCATCGGTATCGTGCAGGAGCTGCGCGCCAAGCGGGCGCTCGACCAGGCCGCCCTGCTGGTCGCGCCTCGCGCGCGGGTGGTGCGCGACGGTGCCGAGCGCGCGGTGGCCGTCGACGAGGTCGTGGACGGCGACCTGGTGCGGATCGGCGCCGGCGACCAGATCGTCGCCGACGGCGAGCTGGTCGGCGCCACCGGCCTGCAGCTCGACGAATCGCCGCTGACCGGCGAGTCCGAGCCGGTCGGCCGCGACGTCGGCGACCGGGTGCTGTCCGGGTCGTTCGCGGTCGAGGGCAGTGGCGAGTACGTGGCCACCGGTACCGGCGCCGGGAGCTATGCCCAGCAGCTGCTGGGCGAGGCGCGCGAGCACGCCCACGAGCGCTCGCCGCTCGAGGTGCAGATCAACCGCCTGCTCACCCTGCTGGTCGTGGTCATGGTGCCGCTGGGGGCGGTGTTCGTCTTCGCGCTGATCCACCGGGACGTGCCCTTCCGGGAGTCGGCGGCGACGGCCACCGCCGGCATCGTCACCCTGGTGCCGGAGGGCCTTGTGCTGCTGACCAGCCTGACGTTCGCGATGGCCGCCGCCCGACTGACCCGCCGGGGGATGCTCGTCCAGTACCTGAATGCGGTCGAGTCGCTGGCTAACGTCGACACCGTCTGCCTGGACAAGACCGGCACGCTCACCGACGGCAGCCTGACGCTGGTCGAGGTGATCCCGCTCGACGGCACCGCGGAGGAGGATGTGCGGGACATGCTGGGCCGGTTTGCCGCGAGCGCCGCCGGGCGGAACGAGACGCTGGAGGCGGTGGCCGCGGCGATCGCCAGCGACGGCGCCGTCGTCGCCGACGAGGTGTCGTTCTCGTCCCGCTGGAAGTGGAGCGCCCTGCGCCTGGAGTCCTCCCCGGAGTGGCTGGTGCTGGGCGCGCCGGATGTGCTCACCGCCAACGGCGCGCACGACGTGATCGGCGAGCGGCAGGCGGCCGGTCGCCGGGTGCTGGTGTTCGGCACCGCGCCGTCCGCCGAGCAGCCGTCGGGGGACGGCACGCGCCCGCCCGACCTGCACCCGCTGGCTGCGGTGGTGCTTAGCGAGCGGCTGCGCGACGACACGCGGGAAACCGTCGAGTACCTGCAGTCGCAGGGCGTCGCGCTGAAGGTGATGTCGGGGGACTCGCCGGTGACCGTCGCGGCGATCGCCGGCGATGCCGGGATCGACGTTGCCGCCGGCGCGGTCGAGGGCGCCGCACTGCCTGCCGACGAGGCCGGCCTGCGCTCGCTGGTGGCCGCCCGCAACGTGTTCGCGCGCCTTGCGCCGCACGACAAGCGCCGCCTGGTGGAGGCACTGCGCAGCGAGGGCGCTTACGTCGCGATGATCGGCGACGGCGTCAACGACGTGCCGGCGATGAAGCGCTCGCGGCTGGGCATCGGGTTCGGCAGCGGCAGCCAGCTGGCGAAGTCGGTCGCCGACTGCGTGCTGATCGACAACCGGCTCGGCTCGATCCCGGATGCGATCGGAGAGGGCCGGCGGATCATCGGAAACGTCCAACGGGTGGCCTGCCTGTTCGTCACCAAGTCGGTGTTCGCCGCCGCCGTGATCCTCACCTTCGGCGTGCTGACCAGCGGCTTCCCGTTGCTGCCGCGCCACCTCTCGCTGGCGGCGACCTTCACGGTCGGCATCCCCGCGTTCGTCCTCGCCCTGTCGCCGATCCAGGGGCCGGCGCCGACCATCGGCTTCCTCCGCAGGGTCGCCCGCTTCGCCATTCCGGCGGGCGTTGTCCTCGCGGGCGCGACCATCCTGTCCTACCTGGCGGTCGCCTCGGTGCGCGGCTACTCGCAGGAGGAGGGGCGCACGGCGGCGACCACCGTCTACGTGGCGGTCGGGCTCTATCTGCTGCTGGTGCTCGAGGCCGACCGCATGCAGGCGTCGCGGCGGCATGCGATCTCGGTGCTCGCGCTGGTCGGCGGCCTGGCCAGCGGCTACCTGCTGGTGCTCGGCTCCGACGCAGGCCGCAGCTTCTTCGCGCTCGCGCAGCCGGGCGTCTGGGTGATGGTGGTCGTGGTCGGCGTCTCGCTGGCGGCGTTCCTCGCGCTGTCCTGGCTGCGGCTGTCCCCGTACCGGGGCGCGCGGCCTGAAAAAACGGGGTCAGACCCCGATTTTTCAGCGAGCAGCCGCAGCGGCAGCCAGCGCAACCAGTAGCGGATGCAGCTCGCCGCTCCGGGAGCTGCCGACCTGCGGCTGGAACAGCGTGGCCACGTAGAAGGCGTGGTCGGGCAGCTCGACCGCCTCGACGCCCGCGTCGTCGGCGTGCGCCGAGATGACCAGCCCGGCCGCGGCGAGCCGCTCGGTGTACCGCCCGTCCAGGCCGTAGTTGCACCAGTGGAAACCGGTGAACGGCTCCGTGCCGCACAGCTCGGCGACCCGGGTGCCGGGCACCGCGGTGACTATCCGCTCCTCGCCGACCAGCGAGCAGGAGAGCCGCGCCAGCACGGGATCCTCGGCGTCCGGGTCGGTCTCCTCGTGCGCGGCCGCCTCGATGCCGGCGGCATTCCGCGCGAACTCGAGCAGCATGTGCTGAAAGCCGCCGCACGTGCCGAGGATCGGCGTGCCGCCCGTGCGCGCCTCCTCGATCGCCGCCAGCACCGCGTCCTCGTCGCGGTAGGGCGTGCCCGGAACCACCCACAGCGCGTCGAAGGCGGCCGCGCCGCGCGCCTCGGCGCTGTCCGTCGGCACCCAGCCTGCGTCGACGCCGGCCGGCATCAGCTCGAGCGCCGCGTCCAGCTCACGGTGCGTCAGGTAGCTGGGGTCGCGGTCGCCCAGCACGGCGATGCGGGCGATCAGCAGCACCCCTCCTTGTACCGGCAGGCCAGGCAGTGCCAGGACGCCTTCGTCCAGATCATCGGATGCCCGCAGCGCGGGCACGGCTCGTCCGTCCCGCCGGGGATCCGGCACTCGTCGGCGGCCTGCTTCACCGCGGGCGTCCGCACCTGCTGCATCGCCGCACCGTAGCCGCCTCAGCGGATGCGCGACCGGCGCTATCGTCGGCCGATGCTGATCCGCCCGGTGACACCCGCCGAGCACGACGAGCTGGGGAGGATCACGCTCGCTGCCTACCGCGGAATCGACGGCCACGAGCCGAGCGAGTACTACTCGGCGAAACTGCTGGACGTGGAGTCGCGCGCGCGACATTCGCTGGTGCTGGTCGCCGTCGAGGACGGCGAGCTGCTGGGCGGGGTGACGTATGTCGGGGACGCCGACAGCCCGTTTGCCGAGTTCGACGAACCGGACGAGTCGTGCTTCCGCATGCTCGCGGTGCGCCCCGGCAGCCAGGGCCACGGTGCCGGCGCGGCGCTTGTCCAGGCGTGCATCGAGCAGGCCCGCTACGACTGCAAGCGAGCGCTCACGCTCTACTCGACCCCGGCGATGGCCGCCGCCCACCGTCTGTACGAGCGGTTCGGATTTCGGCGCGACGAGGCGCGTGACATGATCGTGGAATCGGGGGTGCAGCTGCGCTCCTTTGTGCTGGTCCTGAAGCCCGAGGAGGTGGTCCGGTGATCGACTGTGACATCCACAACGAGATCGGCGATGTCGAGGAGTTCCTCTCGTACGTCTCGCCCGCCCAGCGCCGCTGGTTCCGCGGCCAGCATCAGGTGGGTCTCCCGGGCTACCCCTGGGCCCACCCGCACAGCTTCTACCGGGACGAGCTCGAGGCGGGGCCGGGCGGTGAGCCTGCCTCACGCATCGACCTCGTCCAGCGGGAGGTGCTCGACGCCTACGAGGTCGACGCCGGCCTGCTGACCGGCGATGTCGGAGTCGCCGTGTCGCTGATGCCGAACCCCTACCGGGCGGCGGAGTTCGCCCGCGCGCACAACGACTGGCTGGCCGACCGCTGGCTGGACGCCGAGCCGCGCCTGCGCGGGTCGATCCTCGTACCGGCCCAGGACCCGGCGGCCGCGGCCGCCGAGATCGAGCGGCTGGCCGGCGATCCGAGGTTCGCGGCGGTGCTGCTGGTCGGCGGCTCGGAGCGGCCGTATGGCGAGCCGCGGTATCTGCCGATCCTCCAGGCCGCCGCCGACGCCGGCCTGCCGGTGGCGATCCACTCCGGCGGCGAGGGGATGGGCATCTCCCCGGCCGCGGGCGGCGCCGGCTACCCGAGCTTCTACATCGAGTGGCACACCCTGGGATCGGGCGGCAGCATCATGGCGCACCTGGTGTCGCTGCTCTGCCACGGCACGTTCGACCGGGTGCCGGGGTTGAAGGTGCTGATGATGGAGGGTGGCCTCGCCTGGCTGCCGGGGATCATGTGGCGGCTCGACACGAACTGGCGCGGGCTGCGGGCGGAGGTGCCGTGGGTGACCCGCCCGCCGAGCGAGGTGCTGCGCGAGCACGTCCGCTTCACGACTCAGCCGCTCGAGCACACGGACGGCAACGACGCGCTGCTCTGGCAGATGCTGGAGGCGGTCGGCGCGCCGGACATCCTGTGCTTCGCCTCGGACTACCCGCACTGGGACTTCGATCCACCGGATCGGATGCTCGCTCGGCTTCCCGCCGAGTGGCGGCAGCGCGTCATGCACGACAACGCCGTGGAGCTGTTCGCCGGCAGGCTGGCGCTGAGGGAGGCGGCATGAGCCGCGCCTGGCACGACGTCGCATCGGTCGACCAGCTGCACCGGGACGGCGTCGTCATCGCCCGCGCCGGCGGCCGGGAGATCGGCGTGATGCTCGACGAGCACAGCGGCCGGCCGGTCGCGATCCGCAACCGCTGCCCGCACATGGGTGCTCCGCTGTGCAAGGGGACGATCCGCAGCCGCGAGACCGGCACGCCGGGCAGCTACGGCCTCGAGACCGATCGCCGCGTGCTCCACTGTCCGTGGCACGGCTGGGAGTTCGACCTGGACAGCGGTGCGTGCCCGGAGGACGACCGGATGCGGGTCGCCGTGTACCCGGTGCGCGTCGAGGACGGCCGAGTGCTGGTGGAGGCATGAGCGGCGTCGACGGGCGGGTCGCACTCGTCACCGGCGCCGGCCGCGGCATCGGCAAGGCCGTGTCGCTGCTGCTGGTCGAGCGCGGTGCGCGGGTGATGGCCGTCTCGCGCAGCAAGCACGAGCTGACCGAGCTGGGCCTGGACTATCTCGTTGCCGATCTGGGCGACGCAAACGGCTGTGCCCAGGCCGTGGCCGAGACGGAGCGGCGGCTGGGGCCGGTCGACATCCTGGTGTGCAACCACGGCATCGGCTCCGCGCACGAGCGGGTGATCTGGGAGCAGGACATCGAGGTCTGGGACGAGACGATGCGGATCAACCTCGACGGCCCGTTCCACCTGTCGCGGCTGATCGTCGGCGGTATGGCCGACCGAGGCTACGGCCGGGTCGTCTACACGAGCTCGACCGCCGGCGAGCTGGCGGAGCGGGAGGGCAGCGCGTACAGCGCGTCCAAGCACGGGCTGATCGGGCTGATGCGGTCAGTCGCCCAGGATGGCGGGCCGTTCGGCGTGACGTCGAACGCGGTGCTGCCCGGCTGGGTGCGCACCGAGATGGCCGAGA
>DATLLN010000383.1:0-2090 GCA_035537835.1 Gaiellales bacterium | reverse complement strand
AGTCCAGCCATTGCCGCCACCCCCGCACTGCCCCCGCCCGAGCGAGATCAACGATCACTGACAGACAGCCGCAGCGACAGTCCCCGCACAGGTGGGTGACGGCCGTCTGCGCTGGCCGGGGATGAGGAGCCGCCGGTCTTGCCATGGTTACCGGGCGGTAATAAGCTGTTGTTACCGGTGAGTAAGCACCCGGCTGGGCGATGGCATCGATCTGAGGCGAGGTCGGAATGGGTCACTTCAGGAGCAACCTCCGCGACCTCGAGTTCAACCTGTTCGAGGTCTTCCGGGTGCAGGAGCGCCTGGGTGCGGCGCCGTTCGAGGGCGTCGACGCCGACACGGCGCGCGACATCCTGACCGAGCTGAACACCGTCGCCACCGGCCCGCTCGCCGAGTCGTTCGTGGACGCAGACCGCAACCCGCCGGTCTTCGATCCGGCCACGCACTCCGTCGCCCTGCCGCAGTCGCTCAAGGACGCCTACAAGGTGCTGTGGGACGGCGAGTGGTGGCGGCTCAGCCTGCCCGAGGAGCTGGGCGGGTACGGCGTGCCGCCGACGCTGCAGTGGGCCGCGGCCGAGCTCATCCTCGGCGCCAACCCCGCCGCGTTCATGTACATGGCCGGCCCGAGCTTCGCCGCGATCGTCCACCGCAACGGCACGGAGCAGCAGAAGCGCTGGGCCGGGCTGATGATCGACCGCGCGTGGGGCGCCACCATGGTGCTCACCGAGCCCGACGCCGGCTCGGACGTGGGTGCCGGCCGCGCCAAGGCCGTGCAGCAGGCCGACGGCACGTGGCACATCGAGGGCGTGAAGCGGTTCATCACCTCCGCCGAGCACGACCTGACCGAGAACATCATGCACCTCGTGCTGGCCCGTCCCGAGGGCGCCGAGTTGACGGCCAAGCCGGGCACGAAGGGGCTCTCGCTGTTCCTGGTGCCTAAGTTCCACTTCGACCCGCAGACCGGCGAGCCGGGCGAGCGCAACGGTGTCCTGGTCACCGGCGTCGAGCACAAGATGGGTCTCAAGGCCTCCACCACCTGCGAGCTGACGTTCGGCCAGCACGGCACGCCCGCGGTCGGCTGGCTGCTCGGCGAGGTGCACGACGGCATCGCGCAGATGTTCGAGGTCATCGAGCACGCGCGGATGATGGTCGGAACCAAGGCGATCGGCACCCTGTCGGCCGGCTACCTCGCGGCGCTGGAGTACGCAAAGGAGCGCGTCCAGGGCGCGGACCTCCGGCGAATGCTGGACAAGACCGCTCCGCGCGTGGCGATCACCCATCACCCCGACGTGCGCCGGATGCTCATGCTCCAGAAGTCCTACGCCGAGGGCCTGCGCGCGCTGTACCTCTATGCGGCGAGCTTCCAGGACGCGATCCGCGCCGGCCGCGCCGCGGGTGCGGACGTCTCGCTCGAGGTGTCGGTCAACGACCTGCTGCTGCCGATCGTCAAGGGCGTCGGCTCGGAGCGGGCCAGCGAGATGCTCCAGCTGTCGCTGCAGACCCTGGGTGGCTCCGGCTACCTGCAGGACTACCCGATCGAGCAGTACATCCGCGACGCCAAGATCGACTCGCTGTACGAGGGCACGACCGCGATCCAGTCGCTGGACTTCCTCTTCCGCAAGATCGTCCGGGACAACGGCCGCGGCCTCACGCACGTGGCGGGCGAGATCCAGGCGTTCCTGGACTCCGGCGCGGGCAACGGCAGGCTCAAGGAGGAACGGGCACTGCTCGCCGCCGCGCTCGCCGACGTCCAGGGCATGCTCGGGGCGCTGACCGGCCAGCTCGTGGCCTCGGCACAGGACCCGTCGAGCATGTACAAGGTCGGCCAGCACAGCGTCCGGTTCCTCATGGCGGTCGGCGACCTCGTCCTCGGCTGGCTGCTGCTGCGGCAGGCCGAGGTCGCGCTGGCGGCGCTGGCCGGTGACGTGTCCACCCGTGACCAGGCCTTCTACGAGGGCAAGATCGGTGCCGCCCGGTTCTTCGCGGCCACGGTGCTGCCGCTGCTCACCGCGCAGCGGGGGATCGTCGAGAACGCCGACAACGCCCTGATGGAGCTTCCCGAAGCCGCGTTCTGACCGGTCCTGGTTGTGCCG
>DATLLN010000382.1:0-3156 GCA_035537835.1 Gaiellales bacterium | reverse complement strand
GCGCCGGCGGGCGCGGCACCCGTGAGCAGCGGCCGCTGCGCGGCGCCGACGTCGAGGTGGCGGTGCGGATCTCGTTCGAGGACGCCCTCAAGGGCGCCACCGTGAAGGTGCCGGTGGCCAAGGCCAACACCTGCTACCAGTGCCACGGATCCGGTGCCGCACCCGGCACCTCGCCGATCATCTGCCCCGAGTGCAAGGGCCGCGGCGTCACGTCCGAGAGCCAGGGCTTCTTCTCGCTCAGCCACACCTGCCGCCGGTGCGGCGGTGCCGGCACCGTGATCGAGGACCCCTGCGGCGTCTGCGGCGGCAGCGGCCGCGTGCGGTCGACCAAGACCTATCGCGTGCGGATCCCGGCCGGCGTGCGTAACGGCACCCGGATCAAGGTCAAGGGCAAGGGCGAGGCGGCGCCGCGCGGCGGCGAGCCGGGCGATCTGTACGTCATCACCCAGGTCACCGACAGCCCGACGTTCAAGTGGCGCGGCGAGGACCTGGTCGTCGAGGTGCCCGTGACGTTCGCCGAGGCGGCGATGGGCGCGAGCATCGAGATCCCGACGCCGGACGGCGAGCGGGTGACGGTCAAGGTTCCCGCCGGCACGACCGACGGCAAGCTGCTGCGGGTCAAGGGGCGGGGGGCGCCGAAGCTGAAGGGCGAGGGCAGCGGCGACATGCTCGTCCGCGTGCGGATCGCCGTGCCGTCCAAGGTGTCCAAGCAGGAGCGGGAGACGCTGGAGAAGCTCGACGAGCTGCAGCGCGCCAGCCACGGCGACCCGCGCGACAAGCTGTTCACCGGAGGCGGCGCGTGACCGACAACCACCCTCGCTACACGATCTCGGTCGCGGCGGAGCTGGCTGGTATGCACCCCCAGACGCTGCGTGTCTACGAGGCGCGCGGCCTGGTGCTGCCGCGCCGGACGCCCGGCGGCACGCGCCGCTACTCGGACGCCGACCTGGCGAAGCTCCGTCAGATCGCGGCGCTGACGGCGGAGCACGGCGTCAACCTGACCGGCGCCGAGCTGGTGCTCGGCCTGGAGAAGCAGGTGCGCGAGCTGAAGGCGACGGTCGCCAATCTGCAGGCGCAGCTGGTGCAGGCCGCGCTGGAGCAGAAGCGGGCCGTCGACACCGTCCACCGCAGCTACCGGCGCGACCTCGTGCCCTACATCCCCCCGAACCACCCGATACTCCGAATGAAACAGGATCCATGGACTTCCAGAAGCTGACAGTCAAGTCTCAGGAGGCCTTCGCCTCCGCGCAGGGCACGGCGGTCTCGCTCGGAAATCCCGAGCTGACCCCGCAGCACCTGCTGCTCGCGCTGCTCGACCAGGACGGCAGCGTCGCCGCGCGCATCCTGGAGAAGGCCGGCGCCAACCCGTCCGAGCTGCGCGCCCGCATCTCCGCCGCCGTCGAGTCGCTGCCGCGCATCGAGGGCGCCCAGCAGCAGCCGGCCGCCAGCGCGCCGACGCGCAAGGTGCTCGAGCGGGCGTTCTCCGAGGCGGAGGCGCTGAAGGACGAGTACGTCGCCGTCGAGCACCTGCTGCTCGCGCTGGCGCCCAGCGCCGACCTCGACCGGGCCGCGCTGCTCAAGGCCGTGTCCGAGATCCGCGGCGGCCGCACCGTCACCTCGGCCGACGCCGAGGGCACCTACGAGGCGCTGGCCAAGTTCGGCCGCGACCTGACCGACATGGCCGAGCGGGGCAAGCTCGACCCCGTGATCGGCCGCGACGAGGAGGTGCGCCGCGTGATCCAGGTGCTCTCCCGGCGCACCAAGAACAACCCCGTGCTGATCGGCGAGCCCGGCGTCGGCAAGACCGCCATCGTCGAGGGGCTGGCCCAGCGGATCACCTCGGGCGACGTGCCGGAGAGCCTGCTCGACCGCCGCGTGTGGGCGCTCGACGTCGGCTCGCTGCTGGCCGGCTCCAAGTATCGCGGTGAGTTCGAGGAGCGGCTGAAGGCCGTGCTGGCGGAGATCAGCGCCGCCGAGGGCCGGATCATCCTGTTCATCGACGAGCTGCACACGATCGTCGGCGCCGGCGCGGCCGAGGGCGCGGTGGACGCCGCCAACCTGCTGAAGCCGATGCTGGCCCGCGGTGAGCTGCGGGCCGTCGGCGCGACGACGCTGGACGAGTACCGCAAGCACATCGAGAAGGACGCGGCGCTGGAGCGCCGGTTCCAGCCGGTGCTGGTGGGCGAGCCGAGCGTCGCCGACACGATCGCGATCCTCCGCGGCCTCAAGGAGCGCTACGAGGTGCACCACGGCGTGCGCATCTCGGACGACGCGATCGTCGCCGCGGGCATGCTCTCCGACCGCTACATCGCCGACCGGTTCCTCCCGGACAAGGCGATCGACCTTGTGGACGAGGCGGCCTCCCGGCTGAAGATCGAGATCGACTCCATGCCGAACGAGATCGACGTCGTCCAGCGGCGGATCGTCCAGCTCGAGATCGAGCAGGCGGCGCTGGAGAAGGAGACCGCGGACAGCGCCGTCGAGCGGCGCGACGCGATCGCCGCCGAGATCGCCAACCTGCGCGAGCAGCTGGACGGCATGATGGCCGAGTGGCAGTCCGAGAAGGACGCCATCGAGCGGGTGCGCAACATGAAGGCCGCCATCGAGGAGACGCGGGCCGAGGCCGAGCGCGCCCAGCGCATGGGCGACCTCCAGCGGGCCGCCGAGCTGACCTACGGCGACCTGCCCAGGCTCGAGGACGAGCTGAAGGCCGCGATGGCGCGGCTCGAGGAGGTGCAGACCGGCACGCCGCTGCTCAAGGAGGAGGTCGGCGCCGAGGACATCGCCGAGGTGGTGGGCGCCTGGACCGGGATCCCGGTCAGCCGCCTGCTCGAGGGCGAGACCGAGAAGCTGATCCACATGGAGGAGCGGCTGCACCAGCGCGTCGTCGGTCAGGACGAGGCCGTCCGCGCCGTCTCCGACGCGATCCGCCGGTCGCGTGCAGGCCTGGGCGACCCGGACCGGCCGATCGGCTCGTTCATCTTCCTGGGGCCGACCGGCGTCGGCAAGACCGAGCTGGCAAAGGCGCTGGCCGAGTTCCTGTTCGACACCGAGAAGGCGATGGTGCGGATCGACATGTCGGAGTACATGGAGAAGCATTCGGTCGCGCGCATGATCGGTGCGCCGCCGGGCTATGTCGGTTACGAGGAGGGCGGC
>DATLLN010000381.1:0-2831 GCA_035537835.1 Gaiellales bacterium | reverse complement strand
GGATGGGTCGTAGTGCACGGGCCCCGATACAACGAGCTGCGTGCGCCACGACCCACTCCCCACGACCCAGTCTGACGGTTGACTTCGCACCATCGCACCGTCCGGCGCACCAACCTTCGCACCGTCGCACCCTCGAACCGTCGCACCCTACTGATGACTCTCTCGACCCGACCCCGCTACCGAATCATCTCGAGCATCGCGAAGATCTCGTCGATCACCACATCCGGGTTGCTCGAGTAAATCAGGTGCTCGCTCTTGGGGACGATCTTCCAGGTTCCCCTGGTCGACTGCTTCGCGAACGCCTCGTGCGCTCGCAGCCGGATCGGGCTGCGAGCGGCGCTCGCATCCCGCAGGCCCGGAATGTCGACCATCCGAGGGTCCGAGGCGCTGAGCACGGTGATCGGGAGGTCCGCGCGCAGCGGCGGCGCGTTATCGAACTCTCGGAGCGTCTCTGCCCGGCCGCGCACCAGTGCGGCGAGGCCGTTGATGGCCCGGCCGCCGTAGGTGAACCCTCGAGCGCGGCGCATCTCGTCGCTGTCGCCGATCATGCGGAACGGATCGAGCAGCCGGACTGCGCCTAGTTGCGCGATGCTCGACGCCATCGCGGTGCCGATCGTCGTCGGAAGATTCGGCACCTCCTGCAGGCCAGCGCGAACAAGCTGGCTGGTCCCGGCATCCAGGAGTATCAGCCCGGCGACCCGCTCGGGATAACGGCGCGCGAACATCTCGGCGTTGAGGCCGCCGACCGACGAGGCGACGATCAGGAACGGCGCCGGAAGGGCCGCGCGATCCTGCAGCACCGCCAGGTCCCGCGCCAGCTCGCCAATCGTGAGTACCGAGGGGGCCGGGTCGCTCCAGCCCATCCCGGGACGGTCGTAGCTGCAGACACGGGTCCGGCTTGCCACGCGCTCGCGGACGGTCTGCGCCTGCATCGACGACAGGCCAAAGCCGCTCGCTTCGTAAAACACGATCGGCGAGCCCTCGCCGATGCACAGCAGGTGGATCTGGCGTCCGCCGACGTCGACGAACGTGCCCGGCGGCAGGAACTCCCGCCGCGCCCGGCCGTCCGCGTACGCCTCGAAGATCAACCCGGCCAGCGGCACGGCAACGATGATCGCCGCGATGCTGAGCACGAGCGCACGGCGCGTGGGGAAGATCCAACGCGGGACGGATGTCCGGTAGCGAGGCCACGCGGAGCGATGCGATTCGGCGAGCCAGCGCTCCTCGAAGAACACCACCCGCACGTGAACCGCGACCATGACGGCGACCGCATAAAGCCACAGTCGCGTCGATGCGGCAGCCACCGCCCAGCCGATCAGCACGATGCTGACGGCGACGTACATCGGGTTGCGCGACAACCGATACGGGCCGCGGGTGACCAGCGTGCGCGGTGGATCCCACGGCGCCAGCGTGCCTTTGCCGGTCACGTAGAAGTCGCGCACGCACCAGAGCAGCAGGAGCGACCCCACCACGATCAGCACGACGCCTGCCGGGCGCACGATCGCGATCGGCCACGCCAGCGCCGCCGGGACGGCGTAGGCGATCACGCCGGGCAGGGCGAGAAACGCTGTCAGCGCGCGGATGAATGGAGATTGTTTCAACGTCACGGAGGACCGGTCCTTTCGGGCCGGCCCAGTATAGGCTTACGCCCATCATGAAACGCCTGATCGCCGTTCTCGTGACGATGTTGTCGACACTGGCCGCGGCACAAAACCAGGGTGGCAAGCCCACTTCCGCGCCGGAGGCGTCGGTGGGCAAGCCGTTTCGCGTCGAGAGGCTTGATCCCTCGCTCGACAAGGTCGTCTCCACAGACGCGACGCTCGAGACCCTCGGCGATCGCTTCGCGCTGACCGAAGGGCCGGTCTGGGTGCCGCAGGCGTCCGGTGGCTACCTGCTGTTCAGCGACAACGCCGCCAACGTGATCTACCGGTGGGAAGAGGGCAAGCCGCTGGCGGTGCATCTGGAGCGCAGCGGCTTCACCGGTACCGACAACACCAGGGTGGGTGCGCAGACGGTGGCGGGCCGCGTGCCGATTCTGCTCATTGGCTCCAACGGTCTGGCGCTCGATCCGCAAGGGCGGCTCGTCGTCACCGCGATGAACGACCGGACGGTCTTCCGCCTCGAGGCCGACGGCTCGCGCACGATTCTGGCCGATCGTTTCGAGGGCAAGCGCTTCAACGGTCCCAACGACATCACGATCAAGTCCAACGGGTCGATCTACTTCACCGACACCGTGTGGGGTCTGCGTGGCGCCGACAAGGATCCGGCGCGCGAGATTCCGTACAGCGGCTTCTTCCTGATCAAGGACGGCGTTGTCACGCTGCTTGGCAGCGACCGCGATGCGCCGGGCACCATGGCCAACGGCATCACGCTGTCGCCGGACGAGAAATATCTCTACGTCACGTCAGGCGGACGGCGGACGATGCGCTATGAGGTGCTGCCGGACGATCGGATTGCGAATGGGCGCGTATTCGTCGAGCACGGCGCCGACGGGATGCGGACCGATGTGCTCGGCAACCTCTACACGACCAGCGGCGGCACGCCCGGCATCGTGCAGATCACGTCGCCGGACGGGAAGCCGATCGGCAGGCTGCATCTGCCGCAGCCGACATACGAGCCCAGGCCGCGCGTGTGTGCCACGAACGTGGAGTTTGGCGATGCGGACCGCCGGAGCTTGTTCATCACGTCCTGCACACACGTGTTCAGGCTTCGGATGAGTGTCTCGGGTCCAAAGCGATAACACACCGTCGGGTCGCAGGTCGTGGGGAGCGGGTCGTGGCGCACCCGTTTCGTTGTAGCGAGCTGTGTTCCCCACGACCCACCCCCCACGA
>DATLLN010000380.1:0-4049 GCA_035537835.1 Gaiellales bacterium | reverse complement strand
GTGCCGCGCAGCGCCACGCGCGAGCGAGTCCGTGAGGCGTGCCGGCACCTCGTGCTCAGCGATCGCGTCATCGATTCCCTCGGACCCGCGGTGAACGCCGGTCACTCGCTGTTCGTCTACGGCCCGCCGGGCAACGGCAAGACGGTCATCGCGCAGAGCATCCGCAACCTGCTCGACGGCGACGTCGCCGTGCCGTATGCGATTGCGGTCGAGGGCCAGATCATCCGCGTCTTCGATCCGGTCGTGCACGAGCCGATCGCGGCGCCGGAGAGCGAGGCGCTCATCGAAACCGGCCCGGTCGAGGATCGCCGCTGGGTGCGCTGCCGCCGGCCGCTGGTCACCGTCGGCGGTGAGCTCACGCTGGACGCGCTCGAGCTGAGCTACCTGCCCGTCTCGGGGTTCTATCGCGCCCCGCTGCAGGCGCTGGCCAACGGCGGCGTCCTGGTGATCGACGACTTCGGCCGGCAGCGGGTCGCACCGCGCGACCTGCTGAACCGCTGGATCGTGCCCCTCGAGAGCCGCGTCGACTACCTCACGCTGCAGACCGGCCAGAAGTTCGAGCTGCCGTTCGTCACGCTGGTGGCGTTCGCCACCAACATCCGCCCGCGCGACCTCGTCGACGAGGCGTTCCTCCGGCGTATCCGCTACAAGGTGTTCGCGGAAAGCCCGTCGGCAGACGACTACGCGAAGATCTGGGCCGCCGCCTGCGTCGAGCGCGCCGTCATTTTCGACCGGGCGCTGGTCGAGCGTGTCCTCGCCGAGTGCTACCGGCCGCGCCGGATCCCGATGCGCGGCTGTCATCCACGCGACCTCATCGACCAGGCGCTGTCGCTCGCCGAGTACCGCGGCGAGACCACGCGTCTGACCTTCACCCTTCTCGCCGCGGCGTGCGACAGCTACTTCGTCGATGACGCGGAGAGCTGACAGGTTCCTCAGCGCGATTCTGGCGGCGGTGCTGATGTTCGTCGCCGTCGGTGGGGTCCGGCTGCGCGCCGACGATCCGCCGCTGGCGATCCGCATCACCTCGCCCTTGGGCCGCACTGGCACGCCCGGCGCGGTGCGCATCGTCGCCCGGGTCGAGAACGCCGGCGACGCCGCCATCCAGGGCGTGAAGTTCTTCGTCAACGGCACGGCGGTCGGGCAGGACGCCGACGGCCCCGTCTATGCCGTCGACTGGGTCGACGACAACCCCTTCGCGCCGACCGTGATCACGGTCGAGGTCTCGGACGCCAAAGGCCGGAACGCGACCGGCCGCGTCGACCTGGCCGCCTTCGACTTCGTCGAGCAGGCCGAGGTGCTCAGCGTGCTGGTCGAGGCGACCGTGCACGACAAGACCGGCCGGCCGATCGCCGGCCTCGGCAAAGCCGGCTTCGTCCTCGAAGAAGACGGGGCGCGGCAGGAGCTGGAGGTGGTGCGGCCCGAAGTCATGCCGGCCACCTACGTAATGCTGGTCGACAGCAGCCAGAGCATCGCGCACGGGGTCGGCTTCCTGCGCGACGCAGTGACGCGGTTCATGCGCTATCTGCGTCCGGACGATCGGGTCGTGGTGGTGCCGTTCTCGCGGAAGATCGGGGCGGCCACCGGCCCGACCAACGACGTCGAGACCGTACTCGACGCGCTGCTCGCCGTCCGGCCCGGCGGCGGCACCGCGATCTACGATGCGATCGTCGACACCTCCGAGATGATCCGCAAGCGGGAGGGCCGGCACGTGCTCGTCCTCCTGAGCGACGGCTACGACGAGCACAGCGTGGCGACGCGCGACGACGCCCTCCACGCGGTGCAGACCTCGGGCGCGACGGCGTACGTGATCGGCGTCGGCGGGGTCGCCGGCATCTCGATGAAAGGTGAGGCGCTGCTCAAGAGCTTCGCCGAGGCGACCGGCGGCCGGGCGTTCTTCCCGTACCGCGAGAGCGAGCTGCCGGTGGTCCACGATCGCGTCGCCTCCGACGTCGCGACCCGCTACGTGCTGACGTACACGCCGACCAACCAGCGCGTCGACGGCTCGTTCCGCTCCATCCGGCTCGTCACCGCGCAGGCGGGGCTGGTCGTGCGCACCAAGCCTGGCTACTACGCCCCGAAGCCGCCGCCGGTGCGGCCGACGCTGGAGCTGACCGCGGTCGACGAGAGCCGGCGTGTCCTCGACGTGACGCGCGAGGATCTGGTCGTGGTCGAGGACGGCGTGCCGCAGACCGTCGAAGCCTTTTCCGAGGCCACCAGCCCGGTGTCGATCGTCCTGGCGCTCGACGAGAGCGGCAGCATGCGCCGCTCGGCCGAGGGCGTGAAGGCGGCGGCCCGTTCGTTCGTCGAGGCCCTGCGCAAGGAGGATCGCCTGGCGGTGCTGCGCTTCTCCGACAAGGCGGAGCTCGCGCACGACCTGACGCAGTTCCGCTCCGATGCGATGAAGGCCATCGACGACTACACGTCGCACGGCGGCACGGCGCTGTGGGATGCCGTGCACGAGTCGAACGGCCGGCTGCGGACCGCGGAAGGGCGCCGCGTCGTCGTGGTGATGACCGACGGCCGGGACGAGAACGCCGCCGCCAACGGGCCGGGCAGCGTCACGAAGTACGACGACCTGCTCGAGGATCTGCGCGCGACCGGCGCGCTCGTCTACGCGATCGGCCTGGGCACCAACGTCGATCGCGGTCGGCTGCAGGCGCTGGCGGCGGGCACCGGTGGGGAAGCGTACTTCCCGGAGACCGTCGAGGCGCTGTCGGCCGAGTACGCGCGCATCGTCGAGAACCTGCGCCGGCAGTACGTCATCGGCTACACCTCGACCAACAGCCGCCGCGATGGCGCCTGGCGGGCGGTGTCAGTGAGCAGCCGCCAGCCCGGGGTCCGCATCGCCAGCCGCGGCGGCTACTTCGCGCCGCAGCGCTGACGGCGCCCGCCTTCAGCCCGGCACGACGCGGTGCTCGACCGGCGCGGAATCCACCGCGGCAAAGGTCCGGCTGCCCAGATACTTCACCTGCAGCGCGTGCGTGCCGGCGGCGAGGCCGACCAGCCGGAACTCGATCTGGCTGGCGACGCCCTGGACCCGCAGCGTGCGCTGGTCGACCACGGTGCCGTCCGCGAGGAAGGCCACCTGGCCGTGAACGGCGCGCCCGTCTCCGGTGACTTCCGCGATCAGCACCACGCCCTCGCCGAGCCTCGACGTGCTCGACGACAGCCGCAGTGTCACACGCGGTGTGCCCTGCCGGCCGTCGGTGGGCGGGACGGGCGCGGCCGGTGGGTGATAGGTCGGTTCGGGTGTCACGAGGTCGCGCAGCGGCTTCACCGGATCGATCGGCTCGCTCGGGTCCTTGAGGCTGGGGATCACGCTCCTCGAGCCGGCCGGCGGCACGGCGTATGGATCCGCTGGCTCACTGACGTGAATCGGCCCGAACCCGATGGCGCGCAGCGGCCCCGGCGGGATCAGCGCCATCAGCAGCCACGTGCCGAACAACACCGAACCGATGAGGACCACGCCGCGCTGTGGGCCGACGTGCTCGGCGGCCCAGTCGCCAGCGGCGCGCAGCAGCCAGGCCAGCCCGCTCACGACGAGGCCGAAGACCAGGATGTAGCGGCCCCACGGCACGACCGCGACGAGGATGCCGGTCGCGGAGCCCAGCAGCCCGGGGATCACGACCCAGTGCAGCAGCCAGCGGGGGTCTTGCTGCGACCGACCCGCCCGTGACCTGGTCTGGCGGCTGGGCGAGGGCCTCGCTTCGGCCGGGGTCGGGGCGTCGCTCGGGCCGTTCATGCGTCGTACAATTATCATGCGCATCGGCGACGGCCCGGTCGGTGCCCCGCGCACGAAACGCCCGCTCACTATGTCCTTCGCCCCCGAATACGTCCATACCGTCCTCAATGAGAATTTCGAGGACGCCAAGGCGCTGTTCCTCGAGCCGCTGCTGGCGATCCACGGCGCCCACCTGGTGATGCTGGCTGAGCAGGACATCGTCACGCGCCCGGCGGCGCGCCGCATCCGCGACGCCCTCACCGCGGTGTGCCGGGACACGGTCCGCCGCACGCCGTACGACGGATCCTGCGAGGATCTGTTCTTTTTC
>DATLLN010000379.1:0-3908 GCA_035537835.1 Gaiellales bacterium | reverse complement strand
GCGGCTGGCCCGCGAGGTCGCCGATTCCTCCGGTGCGCTGGCGCTGGGCAGCATGGGCCCGACCGGCGAGCTGATGGAGCCGCTCGGCCTCTACACGCACGACCAGGTGGTCGACCTGTTCGCCGAGCAGGCGGCCGGGCTGGCCGCCGGCGGCGCGCAGCTGCTACTGGCCGAGACGTTCAGCGACCTGGGTGAGGTGCGGGCGGCCGTCGAGGGCGCGCACCGCGCGGCGCCGGACGTGCCGTTGGCGGTGACGATGACCTTCGACGTGAATGGCCACACGATGATGGGCATCAGCCCGTCACAGGCGCTGCACGAGATCGCCGCGATGGGCATCGAGCTGATCGGCGGCAACTGTGGATCGGGCCCCGAGGAGATCGAGCAGGTGATGACCGTGATGTCGGCGGAGCGCCCGGGCGGCGTGCTCCTGATGGCGCAGAGCAACGCCGGCCTTCCCCAGCTCGTCGGCGACGAGTTCCGCTACGGCGGCACACCCGAGGTGATGGCCCGCTACGCCGTCCGCATGCAGGAGCTGGGCGTCGACGTGATCGGCTCGTGCTGTGGCAGCACACCGGCGCACACCGCCGCCATGCGCGAGGCGCTGGGAGCCGGCCTGCGGGCGTAGGCGTGTCGTCGTCGAGCCTCCCGAGGTCCCGGAAGAGCCGGAGCCGTACACACCGATCAGTCCACCGGAGTGGATCGGCCATGTCGCGGTCGACCCCGCCGCCCCAATCGGCGCGGCCGCCGATCGCGCGACCACTCTGTGGGAGGAGATCATCCCGCCGGGTGACCATCCCTGGGCGTACTAGCCTGTACAAACGGGTCTGACCCCGTTCTTACACGACGGTCAGTCCCCCAGCTCGGCGCGGCGCCGGACGACGTACTCCTGCAGCTCGTCGCGGATCGCATCGTCGAGCGGCGGCTGCTGGTACTCGTCGAGCGCCTCACGCCAGAGCAGGCTCGCGCGTGCGGTCGCATCGTTGCCGCCGTTGCGCTCCCAGCGCTCGTAGTTCTCCGTGGAGGACAGCAGCGGCCGGTAGAAGCAGTCGCGGAACCGCTCCAGCGTGTGTACGGCGCCGAGGAAGTGCCCGCCCGGCCCGACCTCCTCGTGGGCGCCGAACGCCAGGCTGTCCTCGTCGATCTCGAGCGGCGTGAACTCCTCCTTGAGCATCCGCAGGATCTCGATGTCGACGATGAACTTCTCGTAGCAGGAGACCAGCCCCGACTCGAGCCAGCCCGCCGAGTGCATCACCCAGTTGACGCCCGCCAGGAACGTGGGCAGCATCGTCATCATCGCCTCGTAGGAGGCCTGCGCGTCCACCGTCTGGCTGGCGGTCAGCGCGCCGCCGGAGCGGAACGGCAGCCCGTAGTGGCGTGCCAGCTGCCCGGTGCAGAGCAGGCCGAGCGCTGACTCCGGCGTGCCGAAGCTGGGCGATCCCGACTGCATGTCTGTGTTCGACAGGAACGATCCGAACAGCACGGGCGTGCCCGGCCGCACCAGCTGCGCCAGCGCGATGCCGGCGAACGCCTCGGCCAGCTGCTGGGCGAGCGAGGCAGGGATGCTGACCGGCGACATCGCGCCCATCAGCAGGAACGGCGTGATCACGACCGGCTGGCCGGCCCGGACGTACTCCATCATCGCCGCCAGCATCCGGTCGTCGTAGCGCAGCGGCGAGTTGACGTTGATCAGCGAGATCGAGACCGGGGTCGCCTCGATCGCCTCGCGCCCGCCGAACAGGATCTCGCTCATGCGGATCGTGTCCACGGCGTTCGGGCCGGAGGTTACCGAGCCCATGTACGGCTTGTCGGTCAGCGTCTGGAGCGCGTACACCATGTCCAGGTGGCGCGAGTCGAGCGGCGTGTCGTTCGGCTCGCAGATGGTGCCGCCGGCGGAGTCCAGCTGGGGGAAGTGCTGCGACAGCATGGCGAAGCGACGGAAGTCCTCGATCGTCGCCTCCCTCCGCGTGTCGCCCTCGCGGACGAACGGCGGGCCGTAGACCGAGGCGAACACCATGTGCTCGCCGCCCAGGTGCACGTCGTGCTCGCGGTTGCGGGCCTGGACGTCGAACTCGCGGGGCGCCTTGGCCACCTGCTCCATCACGAAGTCGGGATCGAGCACCACGTTCTGCCCCTCGGTCTTCTGGCCGGCCTTCGCGAACACCTCGACCGCCTCCGGCAGCACGAACTCCACGCCGATCTCGGAGACGATTCTCCGCCAGCCGCGATCGAGCGTCGCGACGGCGTCCTCGGAGAGGATCTCGTACCTCGGCATCCTGTTGACGAACATGCTGGCGCTCCTCTAAGCTGGTTAGTGGAACAATCGTTCCACATCGTGAGTCGAACTGCAATGCAGACCGGGACACAGGCCATCGACCGAGCCGCGCAGCTCCTCGTCCTCGTCGTCGAGAGCGACGAGTCGAGCAGCGTGGGCGAGCTGGCCGAGGCGGCCGGCCTTCCCAAGAGCACGGTCTCCCGTGTGGTCTCCGCACTGGAGCGACAGGGGCTCGTCCAGCGGCAGGGCTCGCGGGGCGGCATCCGTCCCGGTCCGGTGCTGCTCGGCCTGGCGCGCCGCGGCGTCTCCGGTGACGACATCGTCGCCCTCTGCCGCGACACGCTGGAGCGGCTGGGTGAGGCGAGCGGCGAGACGATCGACCTGGCCGTGCCGGTGCCCGGCGGCTCGGAGCTGTACCTCGACCAGGTCGACAGCCGGCACTTCCTGGGCACCGTCAACTGGGTCGGTCGCCGGCTGCCGCACCACTGCACATCCGTCGGCAAGGTGTTCATGGCGTTCGGCGCGGCCAGTCCGCCGGCGCGCCTCGAGCGGTTCACCCCGGCGACGATCACCACCGCCGACCGGCTTGCCGAAGAGCTCCGCAGCGTTCGCGCGCGCGGCTACGCGATCACCATCGGCGAGCTGGAGCCGGGACTGGTCGCCGTCGCCGCGCCGGTGCTCGGATCGGATGGGGCGGCGATCGCCGCGATCAGCATCTCCGGGCCGCAGCTGCGGCTCGACGGCGATCGCCTGGAGCAGCTGGGCGACCTGCTCGTCTCCGATATCGCCGCACTCTCCGAGCGACTTGGCCACAATCCCCTGACGAAGGGAGCCGCATGACACACGACGAGATTCTGCAGGGGTTGTACGAGAGGACGCTGGTCGGCGACGCGCCGGCCGTCAAGGATTTGACCAACGCCGGCCTCGAGGCCGGCCTCGACCCCGAGAAGATGCTGTACGACGGGCTGATCCCGTCGCTCGAGGAGGTCGGCGCGCGCTTCGAGCGCGGTGACTTCTTCGTGCCCGAGATGCTGATCGCCGCGCGGGCGATGCAGGGCGCGCTCGACATCCTGCGGCCGCTGCTGGCCGAGACCGGCGCTAAGCCGGTCGGCACCTTCGTCATGGGCACGGTCAAGGGCGACGTCCACGACATCGGCAAGAACCTCGTCAACATCATGCTGGAGGGCGCCGGCTTCACCGTGCACGACCTGGGTGTCAACGTGGCGCCCGAGAAGTTCGTCGAGCAGGTGGTCGAGCACGAGCCCGACATCGTCGGCTTCTCGGCGTTCCTGACGACCACGATGCCGATGTTCAAGGCCAACATCAACGCGCTCGAGAAGGCCGGGCTGCGCGACAAGGTGATCGTCATGGTGGGCGGCGCACCGGTCACCCAGGAGTACGCCGACGCGGTCGGCGCCGATGCCTACGCGGCCGATGCCTCGACCGCGGTGCGCAAGGCCAAGGATCTGATCGAGTTCCGGCGGCAGGCGGCGGTCACCGCGTGAACGGCGCCGCCGCAGCACGCCTCCGGGAGCTGGCCGCCGGCGCGAGCGTCGAGGTCACGCCGCGCGGCGCAGCCGACGCCCCCGGGCTGCTGCCGGCGGGAACGCACGTCTACATCACCGCGCTGCCCGGC
>DATLLN010000378.1:0-2044 GCA_035537835.1 Gaiellales bacterium | reverse complement strand
CGGCACCACAGCGCCGAGGACGACGATCCACGCGACCAGCACCCACAGCGGCAGCGTCACCGAGCCCACGGACACCGGCACCTGCTCGCCGAGCACGTCGGCGTCGAACTGCCACCAGGGCGCCGCCGCGGCCCAGAACAGCGCGGCGGCCACGAAGCTCCAACAGGTCAGTGCCACCGGGTCGCGGGTCACCGTCCCGCGCTCGCCCATCAGGTAGTAGGTGGCCAGGCACAGCGCGGCGATCAGCGCCGCGCCCACGCCCACGGGGTCGAGCGACCCGCCGTCCTGCCAGACCTGCGCGACCAGCACGAGCCCGGACAGCGAGAGCAGCAGCGCGAGCCAGAGCCGACTGCGCACCTTCTCCCGGCGCACCAGCCAGACGTAGAGCGCGATGAAGACCGGCGCCGTCATCTCGAAGACCAGCGCTATCCCGACCGGCATCCGGCCGATGGCGACGTAGTAGAGGAACTGGGTGAGCGCGACCCCCACGATCCCGAACGCCGCCAGGAACGGAACCTCCCGCCAGGTCACCCGCAGCCGGCCCGGGGCGGCGACGGCCAGGAATACCAGCAGGCAGACCGCCGCGCCGGTGCAGCGCAGGGCCGTGAGCCGGGTTGCCGGGATGCCCGCCTGCAAGGCGAGCGTGGACACCGTGCCGTTGACGGCGAACAGGGCGGCCGCGGCGAGCGTCAGCGCGTAACCGGCGGCGGGACGGGCGACGCGGGTCACCCTGGGAATGTAGTCCTCAATCGCCGTCGAGCCACCTACCCGGTCAGAACAGTGCGAGCTCCTGTGCCGGCGTGCCCGCGGGCTCGCCGGCCGTGAACAGCCGATCCAGCCCGGAGAGCTCGACGACCCGCCCGACCGACGGCTGCACGCCGCGCAGGCGCACGCCGACGCCTCGCTGCAAGGCCCACCGGTGGACGCCGGCCAGCGCAGAGAGCCCGGCCGTGTCGATGGACGGCACGCCGGCGAGGTCGAGCTCGAGGTCGCGGCACCCGGCGAGGGGCCGGCCGGCGAGGAACGTCTCGAGCTGCGCGCCGAGCTCGCCCCGGACGAACACGACCGCGCGTGTGCCCGACGACTCCCAGTCCAGCCCCGGGCCGGGACGGCGGGGCACCGGGTGGGCCACCCACCACGGACGGCGTCCAGCCGACGGTCGTCCCAACCGTCGCGAAGCGTCCTGCTCGTGCGCCCTAACCATGCCCTGCTCCCCCAAGCCCTGCCGACGGCACCGCCGTCGGAGCCGACGTTACGCAGGGCTACCGACAGAACCGCTGTGGTGACCGGCACAGCTCCGGCGTGCCGGGGGACGACACGCCGGAGCGCGGCCCTGCCGACACGGTGCGTGACCGTCCGATCGCGCGGCACGGGACGGCGCTAGCGTCTGGCCGTGCCCACACCCGACGACATGATGAGCGCGGTCACCGACTCGATGGCCGAGCGCACCGGCCGCTCCCTGGAGCAGTGGGTCGCACTGGTGGCGAAGTCAGGCGTGGACCCGCTCGACCAGAACGCCGTCCGCCGCTGGCTGCGCGAGGTGCACGGCGTCAAGCAGAACAGCCAGTGGGCGATCGCCGACGCCGCCGCGCGCGAGGCCGGCTGGGTGCGGCCCAGCGTCGAGGAGTACGTCGACGGGCAGTACACGGGCCCGAAGGCAGCGCTGCGCCCGATCTTCGACGCACTGCGCGAGGCGGCCCTCGCCCTCGGCGACGACGTCGTCCTCGAGGGGCGCGGTACCTACGTGCCGTTCGTGCGCCGCCGCCAGTTCGCGGCTGTGGCGGCGGCGACCGCGACCCGGATCGACCTCGGCCTGCGGCTGCCCGAGCCGCCGGCGAGCCCGCGCCTGCAGGCGGCGGCGGCGCCCGGTTCGGCCACCCACCGGGTGCAGCTGTTCAGCGTGGACGACGTCGACGACGAGGTGCGGAGCCTGCTGCGCGTCGCCTACGAGCAGAACGGCTGACCGCCGCCGCGAGGCACACTGGGGCGGTGGAGAGCAGGCCGCCGTGGTCGGACCGCCGGCGGCGCACCCTGCTGGGCCTCG
>DATLLN010000377.1:0-12134 GCA_035537835.1 Gaiellales bacterium | reverse complement strand
CCGCGTGCAGACGCTGGTGCAGCACGGGTTTCCCACCCTGCTCGGCGAGTACGGGGGCAGCCTGGACGGCCTGGCCGTGCTGGACGTTGCATGCAACTGCGGCGGCTTCTCGTTCGAGGCCGCCCGCCGCGGGGCGTCGCGCGTGCTGGGCTTCGACATCGTGCCCCGCTATCTGGAACAGGCGCAGGTGATCCGCAGGGCGCTGCAGCTCGAGCAGACCGAGTTCCGGCTGCTGAGCACCGACGACGTCTCGCGCGAGTCGACGGGCACGTTCGATGTCACGCTCTGCTTCGGCATCCTCTACCACCTGGAGGATCCGATCGGCGCGATGCGCCGGCTGGCGGACGTGACGACCGGCGCGATGCTGGTCGACACCAACGTCACCCGGGTGCGGTTCGCACACCAGCCGCTGTGGCGGATGAACTTCCCACCGCCGCCCAGTACAGCCCACGGGCGCACCGGCGAGTGGCGGGGCGAGCGGCCCGTGGTCCAGTTCAGCCCGACGGTCGAGGCCGTCGAGGCGCTGCTCACGTTCCTCGGCTTCTCCCGCGTGGAGCGCCTGCCGGCGACGGGCGGGGACCTCGAGAAGCGCTACCGGGAAGGCACTCGGGCGACGTTCCTCGCGGTGCGCTGACGCTCAGCGCCAGCGCACGCCCGGCGGCGCCGGGGTGCACAGGGCGCGCGTGCGTGAGGCAAGCCGTCCGGCCTGGCGGCTCGAGCGAGGGTCGCCGGCCAGGTTCGAGAGCTGGTAAGGATCGCGCCGGTCGTCGTACAGCTCCTGCTCGCCGTCGGCGTAGTGCACGAACGTGTAGCGGGCCGTGCGCAGCCCGCAGTAGTTGGGCGTGTAGACCCGGTCGCTCTGGATCTTCGGCCCGGCGGCCTGCTCGAGCAGCAGGCTGCGCCGCACGGGCGGTCCCACCGGGTCGCGCAGCAACGGGGCGAAGCTGACGCCGTCGGTCCGCCCGGGCACGCGCACGCCGGCCAGCGCCGCGAGCGTCGGCGCGATGTCGATGTTCGAGACCATCCGCCGTGACGTCCGTCCGGCCGCCGTGTGCCCGTCCCAGCGGACGACCAGCGGCAGCCGCAGCGACTCGTCGTAGGGGACGCGCTTGGCGTCGGCGCGCATCCGGTGCGAACCCCACATCTGCCCGTTGTCGCTCATGAAGACGACGATCGTGTTCTGCAATGAGCCGCGTGTCTTCAGAGCCGCCAACACCCTCCCGACCATGTCGTCGACCGACCGCAGCGTCCGGTACTGGCGCCGGCGCAGCCAGTTCACCTCCCAGCGACCCGATGCGCCGAGCCGCGGGATGCTGCGGATGAACGAGGGCTTGTCCAACACGTCGGCCTCGTCGAAGTTCGGCCGCGGCCAGTCGCGGCCGAGGTCGACCGGGAGGTGGGCGTACTTCGGCTCCGGCGAGGCGTTCTCGTGCGGCGCGTACGGGGCCAGATAGAGGAGCAGCGGCCTGTCGCGCGGCGCGCCGGTGATGAACCCGACGGCCTTGTCGCCGAGCAGAGTCGTCTCGTACGTCGAGTGCGGGTAGGTGTGCTTGACGCCGTTCTCGTACAGCGTCGGCCCCCAGTACCCGGCGCCGATCGCCGACTCGTCCCAGGCCGGCGGCGTCCACCCGCCGGCGAAGCCGTTGACGTACTTGCCGACGATCCCCGTCCGGTAGCCCGCGGCGTGGAACCACGTGGCCATCGTCGAGCTCTCGTAGCCGGAGTCGTGGAAGGCCTCCGCCGAACCGAAGCTGGACGGCGCGTTGTCGTACACGCCCGTCGTGTGCGAGTACTGGCCGGTGAGGATGCTCGCCCGGGACGGGGCGCACAGCGGATTCGAGGCGAACATGTCCGCGAACCGGACGCCCTTGCGAACCAGCTGCGACCGCACGATGGGCATCGACCACAGCGTGTTGTAGAACTGGTCGTCGGTGAGGACGACGACGACGTCCGGCCGGCGGCGCTGCGAAGCGACGGCGACGGTCGCCGTGCGGTGGCCCTTGTACCAGGTGATCCCGGCACCGAGGACGATCGCCAGCCCGATGCTGGCCAGCAGCGAGAGGCGGCGGGAGAACGTTCGTGATGGGTGGTCGTGCATGGCGCGTCCGAACGCTCCCCGGACCGGACGCGGGCAGCTTAGATCACGAACATGCCCGCAAATGTTGCGATTTCGTTCAGGCGATCGTGGCTTCGACGACGTCCATCGGCCCGGCCGGCGTCACTCCGATGAGACGCAGACCGGACGCGTCGAACAGCGCCTCGTACTCGTCGTGGCTGCGCTCGCGACCGCCCGGCATGAGCAGCATGTTGAGGTCGGAGAGCTTGCCCGCCGGCTCCGCGTTGGCCGCTCCGAGCGACCTCTCCACGACCAGGAGAACGCCGGTGGGTGGCATCGCGGCGCGCACAGTGCGGAGGATGGCCATCGACTCCGCGTCCTCCCAGTCGTGGATGATCATCTTCAGAACGTAGGCATCAGCGCCCTCCGGTACCTGCTCGAAGAAGCTGCCGCCGACCACCTCCAGCCGGTCGTGCGGCCGGACGCCCTCGACCACGTGCGGTTGGTCGAACAGGATCCCCCGCATGCCGGGGTTGGCCGCCAGCAGCGCCTCCAGCAGCGTGCCGCGGCCGCCGCCGACGTCGACAACCGCCGAGAACCGCGAGAAGTCGTATGACCCGGCCACGGCGCGCGTCACCTGTGCGGTCAACGCCGTCATCGCGCCGTCGAAGATCGCACTCTCATCCGGGTGGTCGGCCCGCCAGCTCCAGACGTCGGTTCCGTTGAGCAGCCGGAAGCCATTCTCGCCGCTGCGGACAGCGTCGGTCAGCGCGGCCCACGTGTTCCAGTAGTAGGGCCGGCCGATCAGTCGCGTCCACCCGGCGATCGAGTCCGGGCGGTCGGTGCGAAGCGGCCCGCCCAGCTCGGTCAGGGAGACGCGGCCGTCCTCGTCCTCGTGCAGCACGCCGAGGCCGGCCAGCGCGCGAACCAGCCTGCGGAGAGTCGGCTCGTGTGCGCCGCAGGCATCCGCCAGATCGGCGGTCGACCGCGGGCCTTCAGCGAGCAGGTCGGGCAGGCCGAACGCCACGGCTGCGTGCAGCGCCTGCGACGCCTGGTAGCCGTTGACCATCCTCAGCAGGTCGGCGCTCATGCCGGCGAGCCTACATGGCCTGGGGGTGTGAAAGTCCTACGCCATCGCCGGCTGGTTGAGGTAGGCGGCCGTCGGCACCGGCGAGCCGATCACGACCACCTCCGGCCCACCCGGCTGGAACGGCTGCTCGAACGTCGAGACGACGGTCGAGGCCGAGAACGTGCCGAACACCCGCAGGACGTCGTCGCCGATGTTGCGCAGGCCGTGCGGCGCCATCGGCGGCACCAGCGCGACGTCGTGGGTCGTGACCACCCCCACCTCGTCGCCGATCCGCGCCTCGCCGGTGCCCTGCACGATCACCAGCAGCTCCTCGGCGCTGTCGGTGTGCACGCCCAGCTCGGCGCCGGGATCGAGCTCGAACAGCACCGTGGCCGTGCTCGCCGACCCGGTCGCGCTGTGGATCGGGAAGCCCACCCGGAACCCGGGGGCCATGGTCATCAGCTCGTAGCTGTCGATGTCGAACGTCTGCATGTTCCCATCTCCTTTTTTGATACACAGTGGTGTGCAGCGATTTGTAGCAGACCTTCTGGCGCATGTCAAGATTCGCGATACACTGCTGTGTAATGAATCGAAAGTACGAGCTCAAGAAGCGGGCGCAGCGCCAGGAGGAGACCCGGCAGCGGATCATCGAGGCCGCCGTCGAGCTGCACACCTCGGTTGGCTCTGCCCAGACCACGATCTCCGCCATCGCCTCGCGGGCCGGCGTCGAGCGCCACACCGTATACGCGCACTTCCCCGACGAGCCGGCGCTGTTCGCAGCGTGCGCCGGCCACTGGCGCGCGGCACACCCGTTCCCCGATGTCACGCAGTGGCTCGAGCTCGACGCTCCCGACGCACGGCTGCGTGGTGTGCTGGATGAGCTCTACGCCTGGTACGAGTCGGTCGAATCGGATCTGGCGGTGCTGCTCCGCGACTCGCAGTTCGTGCCGGCACACGCGGACGAGATGGCCAGGACGGCCCGTCGGATGCGCCAGCTCGCCGATGCCCTGCTCCGCGGGTGGCCGCGGCGCAAGGCTGTGCGCGCGGCGGTCGGCCACGCGGTCGAGTTCGAGACCTGGCGGTCGCTCGTCCGCCGCCACGGGCTGTCTCGCAGGCAGGCGATCGACGCGATGGTACGGCTGGTCGCAGGCGCATAGGCTGCGCCCGTGCACGACGAGCTGCTGGGCTGGTACGCCGAACACGGCCGCGACTTCCCGTGGCGCCACACGCACGACCCCTACGCCATCCTCGTCTCCGAGGTGATGCTGCAGCAGACGCAGGTACCCCGCGTCCTGCCCCGCTATCTCCGCTGGCTGGAGCGCTGGCCGACTGCCGAGGCGCTGGCCACGGCGGAGGTCGCGGATGTGATCCGCGAATGGGACGGGCTGGGGTACAACCGCCGGGCGGTCAACCTGCACCGCTGCGCGGCGGCCGTCGTCGAGCGCGGCGGATTTCCGCGCGACCAGGCGCAGCTGCGCACCCTGCCCGGCATCGGCCCGTACACGGCGGCGGCGATCGCCTGTTTCGCATTCGGCGAGCACGTCGCCGCGCCGGACACCAACGCCCGCCGTGTCCTCGACCGTGTCGGCCGCCCCGACCTCGAGCCGCCACCCGGGCTGGCGTACGAGTGGAACCAGGCGCTGTTCGACCTGGGCCGCGAAGTCTGCATCGCCCGCCGGCCGCGCTGCGACGCTTGTCCGCTCGCGACCGGCTGCCCGTCGCGCGGCATGACGTTCGCGCCGCTGCGCAAGCAGTCGCGGTTCGAGGGGTCGTTCCGCCAGCGCCGCAGCACGCTGCTCAAGCGACTGGCCGCGGAGGGCAGGGTCCCCGTCGACGACGTGGACGGGGAGGCATTGGCCGCGCTCGTCTCGGACGGGCTGGCGGCCGTGGACGCCGGCACCGCGACGCTACCGTAGCGCCGCCTCGGCGCGCGCGATGCCCGCGCGGAGAACACGCTCGTGGGATACGTTGCCGCGACCGGCGATGCGGCGCAGGATGTCGTTGCCGATCTGGATCGACAGGCGCGCGACGATCCGCTCGTGGTCGTCGGGAAGCGGCGCCACCTGGGCGTAGCCGGCGAGCAGGCGATCCACGGGCGCCTGCAGAGCCCAGTGCGCGAGGTCGTACAGCGTGGGAGCGCCGCGGATCTCGCCGAAGTCGATGATTCCCGTGTACCTGCCGCGGGCCGCGAACACATGGGTGGGGTCGAAGTCGCCGTGCGCGAGCACGGCGGCGCCTCCACCATCGCGCCCCCGGAGCGGCGGCACGGCACGGTCGCGGCGGACGAATCCCGTGCCGTCGACCGGGATCGAGCCGATCAGCGCCAGGTCGCGCCCGGCCGCGATCATGGCGGCGGCCGGCGGCCGCTCCGGCGAGACCGGCCGCCCGGGCATTGCCGTCGTCACCATGAAGGAGCGGCCCAGCAGCCGATCGTCCTCCAGCGCGACGACCTCGGGCACCGAAGCGCCCAGCCGCCGCAACTTGCCGTGCACCCAGGCCTCCGCGGCCATCGACTCGCCGTCCTGCTCCGCGAACCGCAGGAACAGCACGTGGGATCCGCGGCGGAGCCGGTAGACCTCGGTCGATCCGCCGCTGCGCATGCGCCCCACGGCAGTCGCACCGCGGCCGGGCAAGAGCCGGCCGGCGACGTCGCGGATGGCGGCGATCCTGCTCAACCCGGCCCAGTATGCTACGCGCGATGACAACCGTGATCGCAACCGACGGCTCCGAGCTCGCCAAGCGAGCCGTCGACGCGGGCCTCGACCTGGCCCGGGCCACCGGCGACACGGTCGTCCTGGTCACCGCCTGGCAGATCCCCGTCGGGGACTTCGGTCTGCCCTACGCCAGCATCGCGACGAGCGATCTGATCGACGCCGAGCGCAAGGTGGCCGAGACCACCCTCACCGAGGCGGCCGACCGGGCGAAGGAGATCGGCGTGACGGTGGAGACCGATCTGCGCGAGGGCGACGCCGCAGGGTCGATCTGCGATGTCGCCGCCGAGCGCGACGCCCGGATGATCGTGATCGGCTCGCACGGCTGGGGCGCACTCAAGAGCGCGCTCTACGGCAGCGTGGCCGGCGGCGTCCTGCGCCATGCACCCTGCCCGGTGCTGATGGTGCCCGAGTCACCCGAGAAGCCGGGCAACGACTCCGGGTAGCTCGTCGAGCGAGGCGATCTCGGCGTCCGGGATGTGCTCGCCCTCGTTCGCCTCGCCGTAGCGGTTCAGCCACACCGCGCGCATCCCGTACCCCTGCGCCCCGCCGATGTCGAGCGGCAGCTCGTCGCCGACGTGCACCCAGTCCTGCGGATCGCCGCCGGTCAGCCGGACCGCCTCCGCAAACGGCTCGGGCCCCGGCTTGGGGCCGCCGACCTGCTCGGCGTGCACGACGAACGAGAAGTGCGCCGCCAGCGCCAGCCGGTCGAACGGGAAGTTGCCGTTCGTGATCGCGCCGACCAGATGCCCATCCTCGATCAGCTGGCTGACGGTGGGCTCGACGTCGTCGTGGAGGACGACGACGTCGGCGCGCGCCTGCAGCAGCTCGTCGGCCATCCAGTCAGCAAGCGCGCGGTCGTCGCGACCGAGCTCGATCAAGGCGTTGTGCAGCGAGATGCGGCGAAGGTCCTCCAGCGTGCCCTCGTGCCGCAGCCCGGTCAGCCGCCGCTGCTCGTGCAACGTCGCGACGGTCAGCCGGCCGGCCAGCTCGGGCTCGCGCTCCTCCAGCGAAGCGATGGCCGCGGCGATCGCGCCGTCCATCATCGGCGAGAAGTCCCACAGCGTGCCGTCGAGGTCGAACGACACCACGCCCATCACTGCCTCCGCAGCAGCGCCACCGCCTGACAGGCTGCGCCCTCGCCGCGCCCGGCGAACCCCAGCCGGTCGGTGGTGGACGCCCGCACCGTCACCCGCTCAACCTCCGTTGCGAGCGCCGCCGACAGCGCCTCGCGCATCGCCGACCGGTAGGGCGCAATCCGCGGCTCCTGCATGATCACGATCGCGTCGACGTTGACGATCGCCCAGCCGTCGGCCGCCAGCTCCGTCCAGACGCGGGCGAGCAGATCGACGCTGGACGCGCCCTCGAGCGCCAGGTTCTCGGAAGGGAACAGGTGGCCGATGTCCTCACGGCCGGCCGCGCCGAGCAGTGCGTCGGTGACCGCATGCGCGACCAGATCGGCATCCGAGTGGCCGATCAGTCCCCGGGCGTGCTCGATCTCGACGCCCGCCAGCACCAGCCGCCGGCCGTCGCCGAACGCATGGGCGTCGAACCCGGCGCCGACCCGCAGGTCGTCGGTCACGGGATCTCCACCTGCGTCCGCTCGCGCCGGTCGAAGCGCGTGATCGAGCTATAGCCGGTGTCGCGAAGCACGGCCAGCGCCTCGTCGAACAGCCCGCCGACCTCGCCCGGCCCGTGGGCGTCGGAGCCGAGCGTCACCGGGACGCCGCGCTCGCAGAACATGGCGAGCAGCTCGGGGTCCGGGTAGATCTCGTTCAGCGCACCGCCGAACCCGCCGGTCGACACCTCGGCGCAGACGCTCGCCGCCTGGAAGCAGTCGGCGATCCGCTCGTACAGGTGCATCGGCTTGGGATCGGGGCGGTTCCCGAACACCTTGACCAGGTCGGGGTGCGCCATCGAGTCGTAGATCCCGCTCTGCGCGGCTGCGCACAGCGCATCGACGTACATCTCCCAGACGTCCTTCTCGGGGTGCCGCTCCCAGATCGGCGCGGCCTCCCAGTCGACGGCCAGCCCGTCGATCCAGTGCACCGAGCCCAGCAGGAAGTCCCACTCGAACGGGTCGAGCGCCGCCCGGATGGCGTCCTCGCGCCCGTCCAGGTAGTCCACCTCGAGACCGACCTTGACCGGCATCCCGGCATCGCGTGCCGCGCTGATGCAGCCGTGGTACGCCGCCAGGTCGTTGACGCCATCCGCCGTCCACAGCGGGTGATCGAGCCAGTCGCGGGCGACCGTGAACCGGAAGACGTGGTCGGTGAAGCCGATCTCATCGACCGCCGCCCGCTCGGCGGCCGTCACGTACTCCCCCACCCGGTCCTCGGACAGGATCTCGTCGGTGTACGGATCGTCGTCGTCGACCAGGTGCATGTGATAGTCGAGGATCACCGTGCCAGCTCTCCTTCCGCACGCTCGAGGTCGGACGCCGTCGTCACCTTGATGTTGCGTGGGTCGCCGTCGACGACGGCGACCGGCAGGCCGGCCTGCTCGAGCACGCTGGCGCAGTCGGTCGCCGAGCCCAGGTCGGATGCGCCGGCGTACGCCGCGCGCAGCGAGTCGGCGCGAAACGCCTGCGGCGTCTGGACGGCGACCAGCGAGGAGCGGTCGAGCGTCGCCTCCACACGGCCCTGCGCCACCCGCTTGACGGTGTCGGCGACGGGCACGCCGGGGATCGCGCCGTCGGCGTCCACCAGACCCGCCAGCACCCGGTCGATCATCTCGGCGGTGGCCAGGGGGCGCGCCGCGTCGTGGACGAGCACAACGCCCGCCTCCTCGGGGACGCGTGCCAGGCCGGCCGCGACCGAGTGGGCGCGGGTCGCGCCTCCGGCCACCGCATCCGCCACCTTGCCTGCGACCAGCTCGTCGGCCAGCAGGGTCGCCGGCTCCTGCCACTCCTCGGGTACCACGAGCACGATCCGGTCGACGGCCGGGTGGCCGTCGAGCAGCTCGATCGAGTGCGCGAGCAGCGGACGGCCGCCGAGCCCGACGAACGCCTTGGGCAGCTCGGAGCCCAGCCGCGTCCCCTCGCCTGCGGCGACAACGATCGCCCAGGTCTCGACGGTCGCCACCGGCTACTCGCCGACGCGGGTGAAGATGATCTTGCCCGACGGCTGCTGCAACACGGATGTCACCTGCACGGCCAACGTCTCGCCGACCCGGCCGCCGCCGGACTCGACGACTACCATCGTTCCATCGTCCAGATAGCCAACGCCCTGGCCGGCCTCCTTGCCCTCACGGATCAGCTTGACCTCGAGCTGCTCGCCGGGCAGAACCGCAGGCTTCAGCGCGTTCGCCAGGTCGTTGACGTTCAGCACCTGCACGTCCTGGATCTGGGCGAGCCGGTTGAGGTTGAAGTCGGTGGTGAGGATGGCGACGCCGCGGTCCTTGGCGATCTTCAGCAGCTTGGCGTCGACGTCGGCCACGCCGGGCACGTCGACCTCGGGGGTGGACACGGCCACGTCGGCGCGCAGGTCGTTGACCACCTCCAGCCCGCGCCGGCCACGCGCCCGCTTCAGCGGATCGCCCGAATCGGCGACCTGCTGCAGCTCCTTGAGCACGAACTCCGGCACGACCAGCTCGCCCTGGATGAACCCGGTGCGGGCAATGTCGGCGATCCGCCCGTCGATGATCGCGCTGGTGTCGACCAGCATCTCGGCGGCCGGCATACCGGCATCGGCGTCGCCGACGGTGTGCACGCCGACCAGACGCAGGATTCCCCGGTGCTTCTTCGCCGCGGTGAAGGCGAACAGGTACCCCAGCAGCAAGAACATCGGCAGCATCACCCAGACGCCGATGTAGGGGAGGATATGGAGCGGGATATACAGCAGAGCCGAGACGAGCAGCCCGATCAGGAGCCCGACGGCCCCCACGGTCAACTCGCCCGCGCTGCGGGTCTGCGCGGCTCGCTCGACCCTTCGGAAAGCGCGCTGTAGAAGCTTCCCGACGAGCCCACCGACGGCCCAGCCGACGATGGTGGCGAGAAGAACGACGAAGCCGAACGCAGCGTAGGAATAAGAGGCCGAATCAAAGTGGTCCTGGAGATCCAGGGCGATTCCTGCGCTGACCGCGCCGAGCGCACCGAGAAGGGCGAGGACGATTCGCGATGCCACGATCATCGTCACTTCTCCCTGGGAGACGGTGGTCGCCCGGACGACGGTTCAGCGAGACCGCCTCCGCCGCCGGGCTGGGACTGGTGTGCGAGTGACGGAGCTAGGCCCCAGCGCGCGCCTTGCGTGCCGCGCCGACCTCCTCCAACACCTCCTCGAGATACTCGCGGGCCTCGTCCTCCTCCATGCCCTTGGCGAACATCAGCTCGGAGGCGAGGATCCGCTTGGCATTCGAGAACATCTGCTTCTCACCTGTGGAGAGGCCCTTCTCCTGGTCGCGCTGCGCCAGGTTCCGGACGACTTCGGCGAGCTCGAAGATGTCCCCGGTCTTCATCTTGTCGCGGTTGTGCTTGAAGCGGCGGTTCCAGTTCTTCGGCATCTTGCTGCCGTCGCCCTGCAGCACGCCGACGACCTCGTCGACCGCCTCCTCGGAGATGACCGAACGAAGGCCTGCCCGATCCGCGCTGTCCGTCGGGATCATGACCGTCATGTCCTTGTGCGCGATCTGAATCGTCAGGTATTCGCGCTCGTCACGGAGTTCCTTCTTGACGATCGTCCCCGCTCCGTGATGTGGGTAGACGACCTTGTCCCCGACTTCGTACACGTCGACCGCTGACCTCCTTGCCGGCTGCGAAACCGGCTCAACATTGCCCCATCGGAAACACAAATCATACCAGAGCTGCGCGTTCTCTGATCATGCAATGACTCGTTTGGCGGGTGGACAGCGTGATGAGTATAACTCCCTTTCGTCCGTCATAGGAGTTAGCATATGAGGTGGTAATGGAAAGACCATCACGAGAAGCATTTCAGGGCATCGCGATCGACCTGGCCAACACGCTTGACGTGCACGGCGACGTGCTCGACGATCCCGGCGGCCCATCCGCGTGGGCGATCGCCAACCGGGCGGCCCTGGGCCCCTCGGAGGGCTTCGCGGAGGGTGACGGCCGGCGGCTGGTCAGGCTGCGGGCCGCCGTGCGCGACCTGCTGGCGGCTGTGGTCGATGGCGGACACCCGTCGTCCGCGGCACTCGAAGCGGTCAACGCCGCCGCGGCACTGGCCCCCGGGCATCCCCAGTTGACATGGCCCCTGGGCGGCGGCCGGCGGTCGTGGACCGAGCGCAGCGGGACGATCGGCGACGCCGTGCTGTCAGCAGTTGCCCGCTCGACCATCGAACTGCTCGCCGGCGAGGACGGCGAGCGGCTGCGGCGCTGCTCGGCACCCGGCTGCCCGCGCTTCTTCGTGGCGCGCGACGCCCGGCGCGTCTGGTGCGACTCGCGCACCTGCGGCAACCGCGTCCGGGTGGCCCGCCACGCCGCCCGCCGGCGCGCGCGATGATCTAGAGGTTGAGGTAGCGGTCGACCAGGTTCTGCTCCTGGAGCCGCCGCAGACCCTCCCGGATCTCCTTCGCCCGCACCGCACCGACGCCCTCGACCTCCTCCAGCTCGCCGACGGTCGCGCGCTGGAACGCCTCGAGGCCCGTGAAGTGCGTGATCACGTGCTCGACCACCACCTCGGGCAGCCGCGGCACCTTCGACAGGACGCGGAACCCGCGCGGCGAGACGGCGTGGTCCATCGGGTTCACCGCCCGCGGGTAGCCCAGCACCTGGCCCAGCTCCTCGAGCTCCAGCAGCCCCTCGTCGGGCATCGCGTCGAGCGCTGCGAGCACGGCCCGCCAGCCCCCCGACACCTCGGGCACATCGTAGTCGCGGACGAGCGCGATCCGGTCGCCCGGCACCCACTCCGTCATGTCGTCGAGCTGGATCTTGATCAGCCTGCCCTCGACGCCCAGCTCGGCCACGTTACGCTCGATCTCGTCCGCCATCCGCATCGTCATCTCGGAGCGCTGGAGCGTCACCAGCACGTCATCCAGTGTCACGGCGCCCTGGAACTCGAGGGCCGTCAGCCGGGTGGACACCTGCTCCAGCCGGGTGCGGTAGGTGCCGAGCGTGGTCAGTGCCTGGTTGGTCTTGGCCAGCACGTCCGAGATCTCCTCGAGCTGGTAGCGCAGGTCGCCGGTGTAGATCGTGACGACGTCACGCTGCTGCGAGATCGAGGCGACCAGCGCACCGGTCTGCTTGGCGACGCGCTCCGCGGTGCGGTGCCGGGTGCCGGTCTCGGACGACGGGATGGTCGGGTCGGGCATCAGCTGGACGTTCGCGTAGACGATCCGCGTGGCG
>DATLLN010000376.1:0-8419 GCA_035537835.1 Gaiellales bacterium | reverse complement strand
ATGCGCATCCTCGTCCTCTGCGCCGCCGCGCTGTGGGTGAGCGACCGCGTCCGGCCGCTCCGGGTCGCCGCCGCCCGCGGCGTAGGCGAGCACGGCGTCCAGGTAGGCGATGTCCTCGCCGGCGATGGTGCGCGCCGCGTCCGCGTCCAGCGGCGCGCCGTGGCCGATCGCCACCCACCGCGGCCGGTGTTCGTCGATCAGTCCGGCCAGCGTCTCCAGCGTCGACCGGTAGGCCGACACCGAGTCATAGGCGAACGGGATCTCAAGCGGTGACAGGTAGTCGCCTGCGATCAGCAGCCGTTCGTCTGGCAGCAGCGTTGTGATGCAGTCGGGCGTGTGGCCGGGGGTCGCGACGACGGACGCCGGCCAAGGGCCGAACGTCGTGTCACACGGCGGCTCGAGCACGTCGTCCACGCGCAGCGGCCCCAGTCCCTCCAGCGGGATGCAGAACGGCGCGGCCTGCTTGACCACGCTGTCCCATGCCTCGCCGGAGCCGATCCGCTCGGCTGCGGACGGCCCGGCGTGCACCGTGGCCTCGGGAAGCAGGGGGATGCCGAGGACGTGATCCCAGTCCGCGTGGGTGATCAGCACGTGGTCGACCGGGCGGCCAGCCGCCGCGCTGCGCACCTCCCAAGGCGCGATGCCCGGATCGACCATCAGCCGGGCACCGTCGCGCTCGACCTCGAGCGTGGTCGTCTGCCACAGCGTGCTCGGCCACCAGCGCAGCGTCGGCGAGAGCTCGAGCGGGCGTTCCACGGGCAGCATCATATGATGCCCCCGTGCGCGTCGGAGTGGATCTGATCGAGATCGAGCGGGTGCGCCGCGCTCTCGACAAGCGGCCGCGGTTCGCCGAGCGGGTGTTCACCGAGGCGGAGCGCACCTACTGCTTCTCCCGTGCCAACCCCGCGCAGCACTTCGCCGCGCGGTTCGCCGGCAAGGAGGCGGTCGGCAAGGCACTCGGCTGCGGTGTCGAGTTCATGTGGCGGGACATCGAGATCGTGGGCCGGCCGAAGCCGAGCGTCACCCTGTCCGGCAAGGTGGCCGCGTTCGCGCGGCACGTCGGCGCCGGCGAGATCGACCTGTCGATGACCCACTCCAAGGAGCTCGCAGGGGCCGTCGCGGTCGTCATGGAACCGGCGCCGTGATCGGCACCGTCGCGGTCCCGGACGCGGTCGAGATGCGCTCGCTGGATGCGGCGGCGATCGACGGCCTGGGCATCCCCGGCGCGGTGCTGATGGAGCGCGCCGGCCTGGCGGCGGCCCACGAGGTGCTGCAGCGCCACCCTGCGGCGCGTCGCACGACGATCGTCTGTGGCCCGGGCAACAACGGCGGCGACGGCTTCGTGGTCGCCCGCCACCTGCGCAGCGCCGGGCTCGAGGCGCGCACGGTGCTGGTCGGGCCGCTCTCCCGGCTGTCACTCGACGCCCGCACCAACCACGACATCTGCAAGCGGATGGGCATCCCGGTGATCCGCACCTCCGACCGGGCCGCCGTCCGCCGGCTGCTGCGCACGGCCGACGTCGCCGTCGACGCGCTGCTGGGCACGGGTGCGACCGGCGCACCGCGCGGCGCGATCGGCGCCGCCGTGGCCGCGCTGAACGCGGCGTCCTGCCCGGTGATCGCCCTCGACGTCCCATCAGGCGTCGACGCGTCGGACGGCACCGTCGCCGGTGAGGCCGTGCGCGCCGAGTGCACCGTGGCGTTCCACGCCCCGAAGGTCGGCCTGGTGGTGGCGCCCGGCCGCGACCACGCGGGTGCCGTGGTGGTCGCCGACATCGGCATCCCCTCCAGCCTGGAGGCGCCGACGCGGGTGTCGCTGGCCACCCGCGGGCTGCTTGAGCTGGCGCCTCGCAAGGCGGCTAACTCGACCAAGTATGCGGCCGGCGCCGTGCTGGTGATCGGCGGGGCGCAGGGCATGACCGGGGCGCCGCAGCTCGCCGGCCTGGCGGCCATGCGGTCCGGCGCGGGGCTCGCCTGGCTGGCCGTGCCGGAGCCGTTCGCCGCGACGCCGGAGCTGATGGTGCGGGCGCTGCCGGAGGGCCTGGAGCTGGCGGAGCGCGCCGATGCGGTGGTGCTGGGGCCGGGGCTGGGCCGGAGCGATGAGGCGGGCGAGCTGGCGCGTCGGCTGGCCAGGCGGCACCGCGGCCCGATGGTGATCGACGCGGATGCGCTGTTCGCCCTGTCCGGCCGGCTTGAGCTGACTGCCCGCCGGCGGGTGCCGGCGGTGCTGACGCCGCATGAGGGCGAGCTGGGCCGGCTGCTCGAGCGCGACTCGGGCTGGGTGCGGGCCAACCGGATGGAGGCCGTGCGCACGGCGGCGTCGCTGAGCAAGGCGGTCGTGCTGCTCAAGGGCCCTGACACGCTGGTCGCGGCGCCCGGTGGCGACCGCGTGATCGTCTCGACGTCCGAGGCACACGGGCTTGCGACCGCCGGCTCGGGCGACGTGCTCTCGGGCGTGATCGGCGCCCTGCTGGGCGGCGGCCTCGATCCGCTGGCGGCGGCGGTGGTCGGGGCGGTCGCACACGCCCGCGCCGGCCTCCTGGCGCAGGAGCGCGTGGGGCTCGACGGTATCATTGCCGGCGACGTGATCCACGACCTACCAAGGGTGTTCGCCGACCGATGAGCGACCAGACAACGCCAACCGAGCCCACCGTCTCCCAGATGATGCGTACCGATGTGCCGACGATCCCGCCGACGATGGAGATCGGTGATCTCGCCCGCCTGTTGTCCGACGAGCACATGTCCAGCGTTGCGGTCGTCGACGACGGCAAGCTGGTGGGGATGGTTGGGCAGTCCGACCTGATCTTTCAGGAGATCGAGGACGACGTCGAGATGCCGCACACGATCCCGATCCTGGGCGGGGTGATCTTCCTTGAGCGGATGGATCATTGGCGGGAGAAGTTCCGCAAGGCGTTCGGCGTGACGGCGGCCGACCTGATGACCTCGGATCCGATCAGCGTGGCGCCCGGCGACTCGGTGCACGAGGCGGCGAGCGAGATGATCAAGCACGACGTCAACCGCCTGCCGGTGGTCGATGACACGGGTGCGGTCGTGGGGGTGATCTCGCGGGCGGACGTCGTGCGAGCGCTCGCGGAGGAGTGGTAGCCGACTCGTCGCCGGCTCATGCCCGCGCCACCGTGACGGTCGACCTCGGCGCGGTGGCCGACAACTGCCGCCTCCTGGCGGACACCGTGGCGCCGGCCGAGCTGTGGGCCGTCGTCAAAGCGGACGGCTATGGCCACGGCGCCGCGGACGTGGGTGCCGCGGCACTCGCGGCGGGCGCCGCCAGGCTGTGCGTCGCTACGTACGAGGAGGCCGTCGCGCTGCGCGAGCGGCTGCCGGGTGCTCCGGTGCTCGTGATGGGGCCGCTGATTCCCGGCGAGGAACCGGAGGTGCACGACGTCGAGGTTGCGGTCTCGTCGCGCGAGGCATACGACCGGCTGCGCGCCGGCGCCTCCGCGCCGCTCGCCGTGCACGTCAAGCTCGACTCCGGCATGGGGCGGTGGGGGATGGCCCCGGGCGACGTCGTCGCGGTCGCCGGCGAGCTGGCCGCGGGAACGGGACAGCTGCGGCTGGGCGGCCTGATGAGCCACCTCGCCTCGGCCGAATCGGACGACGAGTTGACGTCGCGGCAGCTGGAGCGGTTCGCCGAGGTGTCCGCGCAGGTTGCGCCGTGCCCGCGCCACGTCGCCAACAGCGCGGGGGCGCTGGGGCGTGCCGACGCCCGCTGGGACGCCGTGCGCTGCGGCATCGCCGTCTACGGGGTCTCGCCGTTCGGCGACGATCCGGAGGTGCACGGGCTGCGGCCGGCCATGCGCTTCGAGAGCTTCGTCGCGCAGGTCAAGCGGCTCGAGCCGGGGGACGGCACCGGCTACGGCCATCGCTTCACGGCCGAACGCCCGGTCTGGATCGGTCTCGTGCCCGCCGGCTACGCGGACGGCGTCCCGCGGCTGCTGTCGGGGAGGATGGACGTGCTCGCCGGAGGCCGGCGGCGGCCGGTGGTGGCGACCATCAGCATGGATCAGCTGACGTTCCTGATCGGCGATCAGTGCGACGTCGCCGTTGGCGACGAGGTCGTGCTGCTGGGCCGGCAGGCGGACGAGACCATCGGCCCGGAGGAGTGGGCCAGCCGGTCGGACACGATCGGCTACGAGATCGTCACCGACATCGCGCCGCGGCGCAGGAGGGTCAAGCATCTCGTCGTCGGAGGCTGAGCTCGAGCGCCTCCGCGCCGTGGTGCCGCTGGACGGCGCGTGGCTCGTTGGCGGCAGCGTGCGCGACCTGCTGGTCGGCCGCCCGGTCGCCGACATCGACGTGATGGTCGACGGCGATCCGGGCGCGGCCGCCCGCGGGCTGGCCTCCCAGGCCGGCGGCTCGCCGTTCCCGCTGTCGGAGCGCCACGGCGCCTGGCGGGTGGTGCAGGAGGGACGGACGGTCGACGTCACGCGCACCCGCGGCACCGTCGAGCAGGACCTCGGGCTGCGCGACTTCACGATCAACGCCATGGCGTTGCCACTCGCGGGCGGCGATCTCGTCGACCCCCACGGCGGTCGCGCCGACCTCGACGCCGGGCTCGTGCGGGCGGTCAGCGACCGGATCTACGACGACGACCCGCTGCGGCTGCTGCGGGTGGCCAGGATCGCCCGCCAGCTGGGGTTCGTGATCGAGGGCGGCACCGAGCAGCTGACCCGGGAGCGGGCGGCGCTCGCGACGCGGCCGTCCGGCGAACGCGTCTTCGCCGAGATGTGGCGGCTGCTCGCCGTGCCCGACCCCGCGGACGGCATCCGCATGCTCGAACGCTCCGGCGTGCTGGCGGTCGTGCTGCCCGAGGTGGCGGCGCTGCGGGGCGTCGAGCAGAGCGGCTACCACCACCTGGACGTCTACGAGCACACGCTGCAGGTGCTCGACGCCGTCGCCGACATCGGTGCCCACCCCGCGCACTACCTGCCGGAGCACGCGGCCCTGATCGACGAGCGCCTGGTCAGGGTGGTCGGGGACGACCTGCCGTCCTGGCTCGTGCTCCGGCTGGCCGCCCTGTTCCACGATGTGGCCAAGCCGCAGACCCGCTCGGTGGCGGCCGACGGGCGGATCGGGTTCATGGGCCACGACGCCGAGGGCGCCCGCGTCGCGCGCTCCGTGGTGGGCGGCCGCTGGAAGGCGTCCGGTGCCGTCGTCCGCTGCACGGCGCTGCTGGTCGAGCAGCACCTCGTGCTCGGCTTCGCCGTTCCCGACCGGCCGCTCGACCGCCGCCGCGCGTTCCGATACCGGCGGGCCACCCAGCCGTGGACGGTGGAGAGCATCGTGCTGTCGCTGGCCGACCGGATCAGCACCCGCGGGCCGCGCACGCGGCATCGTCACGTCCGGGCGCACGCCGAGGTGGCGTCCGAGCTGTTGGCGCTGACCGAGGAGGTGGCGGCGGGGGCTCCGCCGCTGCTGCGCGGGGACGAGATCGCGAAGGCCAGCGGCTGCGCCGGGTCGAACATCGGGATGCTCGTCGATGCGCTGGCCGAGGAGCAGGCCGCGGGCACCGTGACCACCAGACAGGAGGCGATGGACTTTGTCCGGACATTCCAGGTTTGACCGCACGGCGCACCGCTATGCGGACGAGGCTCGCTCCCGCGACTACTCGGAGCTCGTCGGCTGGTGCCTGCCGGAGGCGAGCGACCGCGCGCTCGACGTCGCCGCGGGCCCGGGATTCCTGTCCGCCGCGCTGCTCCCGTACGTTGAGCGCGCCGTGGCGTTCGACGAGTCGGAGGCGCTGCTCGCCCACGCGCCCGGCGGCGTCGAGCGCGTCTCCGGCGATGCCGACGCCCTGCCGTTCGAGGACGGGTCGTTCGACATCGTCACCTGCGTCCACTCGCTGCACCACGTCCCGCATCCGGAGACGGCGTTGGCCGAGATGGCGCGGGTGCTGGCGCCCGGCGGCCGGCTGGTCGTGCAGGACTACCTCGCCGATCCCGACCCGGAGCAGGCGCGTGAGTGGGACGAGATCGAGCGGCTCCGCGATCCCGGGCACGGGAGGCTGCTGCGCCGCGGCGAGGTGGCAGGGCTGGTCGGGCCGCGCGGACTGGCGGTGGACGACGAGGCGGATTGGACGTCGAACTGGGATGCCGGCAGGTGGATCTCGATGGCGGAGCCGGACGAGGCCACGGCGGCGCGCCTGGCCGAGCTGATCGGCTCAGAGCGGTTTCAGCTGATCGACTGGAGGGGCCGGTTCAAGCGGTAGGCGGGCCAGCGCCTCGTACGCCGTACCGCCGGGACCCAGCCGGGAGCTGACCAGTTCGACGGCGTCCACCGGGATGTCGGCCGTCAGCTCCGCCTCGCCGGGCGGCGCCGCGCCCTTGTGGCGAACGAGCGTGATATGCGGTCGTGCCGAGCGCGGCGGCCGGGCCTGCGGCGCGAACGGCCCTGCTGCTGCTGCGACGGCGGCTGCGAGCTCGTCGAAGCGCGGATCGCGGTCGATCGTGGCCCACAGCATCCTCGGGCGGCGCTGCGGCCCGGGCGCGACGCCGTTCACCCGCAGCGCGAACGCGGGCACCGTCGCCACCGCCGCGCCGAGGGCCCCCTTGAGGGGCGCCGCGTCGGCCTCGTCGACGCGGCCGAGGAAGTGCACGGTGACGTGCAGGTTCGCGGCCGCCACGACACGGCCGGCGCCGGCCAGCCGTTCGGCGTGCGCGGCCAGGCGGCCGCGCAGGGGGTCGGGCGGCTGCACGGCGACGAAAAGCCGCAGAGCCATCGCGCCCGTCGTCAGGCTGCGGTCGTCGCGGAGGTGCGCTCCGCGCGTTCGACCTCGCGCAGCAGGGCGGCGAGCCGGCACTCGAGGTCGTGCGGTGTCCGCACGGGGTAGCCGGTCTGCCACTGGCCGCTGATCTCGGTCACACGCACGCAGTACATCAGGGTCTGGATGTCACGTCGGTCGAGCATCTTCTCTGGCTCGACGTTCGACGGGTGACGGCACATCCCCTGCATGGGTGATACGGCCCACAAAGCGCGGTGTTCGGGGCTCTGGAGGCCGTATCCGGCTCTCGCTTCGCCGTCCGCACGCACCCGCTATAGTCCTCGGCGCGATGCTCAAAGTCCTCGTTGCTGCGCTTCTCGGGACGGTGATCGGGGTGGCCGTGATGGTGACCGTGATCGCGATCGCCGGCACCGATACGGAGGATGCGACCACCGTCGGCCTCGGCTCGCTGCCGCTCTCCACGCAGACGCCGGGCAGCACCGCGGCGCCCAGCAGCGGCCCGTCCTCATCGCCGACGTCGTCGCCGACCTCGTCGGGCGGCAGCGGTGACGTCGCGGCCGGCAAGACCACCTTCGAAGACAACTGCGCGAGCTGCCATTCCGCGGAGGCGGGCACCCCCTCGCCGCTGCCCGCGGCGCCCAACCTCGCCGAGCTCGCGCCGACGCTCGACACGCAGACGATCCTGGATCAGATCAAGAACGGCGGTGGCCCGATGCCCGCCGGCCTGGTCAGCGGCGCCGATGCGGACAACGTGACCGCGTACATCCTCTCGCTCGGGCAGTGAGGTCGCCGGGATGGCGGCGTCCCACACCTCTGTCCGCACCGCGGCCCACGCGCTGGTCGAGGCGCTGGAGGCGCACGGGGTGGAGGTCGCGTTCGGCATCCCCGGCCAGCATGCGCTGGCGCTGTGGGACGCGCTCGACTCGTCCAGCATCCGCACCGTCGTCGTGCGTCACGAGCAGGCGGCGTCGTTCGCGGCGGTGGGCTACGCCCGGACGTCCGACCGGGTGGGCGTCTGCATCACCAGCACCGGCCCCGGCGCGTTCAATACCTTCGCCGGGATGGGCGAGGCGGACGCCTCCAGCCTGCGCGTCCTGCACATCACGACCCAGGTGCCGAGCGACGCAGGCGAGCGGGGGTGGATGCACGAGTCGGTCGGCCAGTCGATCGCCTTCACGGCGGTCACCCGCCATCACGTCCGCCCGGGCACACCGCGCGCGCTCGCCGCGTCGGTCGACGAGGCCCTGACGGCGATCGCGAGCCGCCCCGGCCCGGCGATGATCGAGGTGATGACCGACCTGCTGAGGCAGCCGGCCGACGGTGCGGTGGGCCGGGTCACGCGGCTTGCGCCGCCGGCGCCCGACCCGGCTGCCGTCGCCCGCGTGCGTTCGCTGCTCGACGGCGCCCGCGCGCCGCTGGTGTTCGCCGGTGGAGGCTCGCGGCTTGCCGCCGACCGGGTGGTTGCGCTGGCCGAGGCCCTGGACGCGCCCGTCGTCACCAGCTTCAACGGCAAGGGTGTGATGCCGCCCGGGCATCCGCTGCACGCGGGGTCGTCCGAGGAGGAGCCCTCGGTTCGCCGCCTGATCGAGGATTCGGACGTCTGCATCGCGCTGGGAACGCGGTTCGCGGAGGAGTACACCTGCCATTGGGCCGTCGGCTTCCCCGCGGCCATGGTGCAGG
>DATLLN010000375.1:0-3624 GCA_035537835.1 Gaiellales bacterium | reverse complement strand
AGAACGGGCACACATTCGACGTGCTCCAGAAGTTCGCGGACGAGCCGCTCGACGAGTGCGAAGTCTGCGGCGCCCCGTCGCGGCGCGTCCTGCATCCGGTGGCGATCCACTTCAAGGGATCCGGCTTCTACACGACCGACTCCGGCCGCGGGAAGAAGAAGGCATCCGAGGGCGCCGGCGACCCGTCCTCCAAGGGCGACTCCTCGTCCACGAGCGACTCCTCGTCCAAGAGCGACTCCTCGTCGTCCTCCAAGGACTCGAAGCCCTCGGGCGACTCGGGCTCGTCGGCCAAGAAGGCCGCGGAGGCCTGACCGTCAGCTGACGGTGCAGCCGGGGGCGTAGATCTGGCCCTTCGGCGGCGGCAGCGGCGCCACGGTGCCGAGGTACATCCCGACGACCTGCTTGTTCTGCGGGTCGGACGTGATCACGTCCTGGCCGCCGATCACCTGCGGCGATCCGCCCAGGTGGCACTGCACGGTCTTCTGGGCGCGCCACTTGACCCAGCCCATCTCGAGCAGCTCGTTGGCCGACAGGTCGGTCGCCAGCGGCTTCGCGACGGCGCGGCCGATGGTCGGCAGCCGGAAGATGTTGGTCGGCTTGACCAGCGTGTGCGCGATCGCGTTCATCACCTGCTGCTGGCGCTCCGTCCGGGAGACGTCCGAATCCTGCGGGTTCGTCGTGTGCCGGATGCGCGCGTAGCCCAGCGCCCAGCGGCCGCCGAGGTGGATGTTGCCCTGGGGGAAGACCCAGTGGATGCCGTCGAACGTGCCGGTGCCGACGATCTTGCGCGGGTTGTTGATCGTCACGCCGCCCATCGCGTCGATCAGATCCTCGAAGCCCGAGAAGTCGACCAGCACGACGTGGTTGACGGGGATCCCGGTGAACGAGCGGATCGTCCGGATCAGCAGCGGCGTGCCGCCGAACGCGTACGCGGCGTTGATCTTGGACAGGCCGTGGCCGGGGATCTGCACGTACATGTCGCGCGGGATGGAGAGCATCGACACCGTGTGCTTGTCCGGGTTGGTGCGCATCAGCAGGATCGAGTCGGCCCGGGCGCTGGTGCCCTTGCCGCGGCTGTCCGAGCCGAGGACGAGCGTCACGTTGGGGTCGGAGAGCATGCTGCCGCCGGGGACGAGCGCCGCCTCGGTGCGCTTGTCGAGCCGCTTGTTTGCCTTCTCGACCTCGCCGGCGAACGCCCGGTAGCCCATGTAGACCCACGCCACCAGCACGACCAGGATCACGCCGAGGGCGATCAGGATGCCGCGCTTCCAGCCGATCCGGAAGCGCCGGGGCGGCTGTGCGGTGGCCACGTCGCGGCCCGGCAGCTGCGGCGGCTCCGGGGGTGGGGCGACGGTGGCCGGGCCCGGCTCACCGAACCGGAACCTCGCGGCGTCCGGGTCGTCGTTCCTGGCACTGCCCCCGCGGTAGACCTTGTAGCGCTTCGGCTTCGTTTGCTCCGACACGACGTTGCTATGTTAGCCACCGCCATGCCCGATCCCTCCCCGCTGCCCGTCGTCGGCGTCGACCTTGGCGGCACCACCGTCAAGGCCGCGCTCGTCGCTCCGGGCTTCGAGCTCGGTGCCCGCGGGCAGGAGCCGACCGACCTGCGCAGCCAGCGTGGGCTGCTCGACGGGATCGAGCGCCTGGTCGAGAAGGTGCGCGGCGGCACGGACATCGGCGGCGTCGGCTTCGGCCTGCCCTCGCAGATCGACCAGCGCCACGGCCGCGTGCTCGACTCGACCAACATCCCGCTCGAGGACCTGGACTTCGCCGAGGAAATGCGCCGCCGGCTGGGCACCGATGTCATGATCGACAACGACGCCAACGTGGCGTGCCTGGCGGAGTGGCGGATCGGCGCTGCCAAGGGCGTGGACAACGTCGTCATGCTGACCCTGGGCACCGGCGTCGGCGGCGGCCTGATCCTGGACGGCCGCCCCTACCGCGGCTCCACCGGCGCAGGCGCCGAGCTCGGCCACATGACGATCGACGCGGACGGGCCGCCGTGTCAGGGCCACTGCCCCAACCGCGGGTGTCTGGAGGTGCTGGCGTCGGCCACCGGAATCATGCGTGAGGCCAACGCGCTGGCCGACGCCCGCCCGGCGGGTACGCTGCGCGAGGCCCGCGGCGGCGGTGCGGTGCTCGATGCGCGGTTCGTGATCGAGCGTGCCCGGTCGGGCGACGCCGAGTCGCTGCAGGTGCTGGAGACGGTCGGCCACAACCTGGGGATCGGCATCGCCAATCTGGTCAACATCTTCAACCCCGAGGTCGTGGTGATCGGCGGCGGGGTGAGCGCGGCGGGCGAGCTGCTGCTCGGCCCGGCCCGCGAGGAATACCACCGTCGTGCCCTGCCCTCGCTCGCGCACGACACCCGGGTCGTCGCCGCCAGCCTGGGCAACGACGCCGGCGTGCTCGGCGCGGCTGCGCTGGTGCTGTGAGCGGCGCGCTGATCGTCTGCCCGACGCCGATCGGGAACCTGGCCGACGTCACGCTGCGCGTCCTGGATGCGCTCAACGCTGCGGACGGGGCCGCCTGCGAGGACACCCGCCACTCGCAGACGCTGCTTCGCCGCCACGGCATCTCCCTGCCGCTGATCTCGCTGACCGAGCACAACGAGGCGGCGCGGATCCCCGGCCTGGTCGAACGGATCGGCGCGGGAAAGCGGATCTGCCTGCTCTCCGATGCCGGGATGCCGGCCCTCTCCGACCCCGGCTCGCGGCTGATCTCTGCGGTGCTGGAGGCGGGGCTCCCGGTCGAGGTGCTGCCCGGCCCGTCCGCGGTGACGGCCGCGCTGGTCGCCTCCGGCATGGCCGGCGGCGGGTTCGTGTTCGCCGGGTTCCTGCCGAAGAGCCCGGCGGCGATCGGCCGCCTGCTCGATCGGGTCGACGTGCCCGGCCTGCCGGTGGTCGCCTTCGAGTCGCCGCGCCGGCTGCCGGCCACGCTGGCCGCGCTGGCCGAGCGCGGCCCCTCGCGGCCGCTCGCCGTGTGCCGCGAGCTGACCAAGCTGCACGAGGAGGTCGTGCGGGGCGAGGCGGCCGAGGTCGCGGCCCGCTTCACCGAGCCGCCGCGGGGTGAGATCACGCTCGTCCTGGGCGGCGTCGAGGCCCAGCCGGCGCCGATCGACGACGCTGTGCTGCGCGAGCTGGCCGATGCGGTGGGGGCGCGCCGGGCGGCCGGAATCGCCTCGTCGCTGACCGGTCACCCTCGAAATGCCATCTACCGGCGGCTGACGGGCGGCCAGTAGGATGCCCCACTGCGATGGCGTTCTCGATCACGACACCGATCTACTACGTCAACTCCGACCCGCACCTCGGGCACGCGTACACGACCGTGGCGGCCGACGTGCTGGCCCGGCACCGCCGCCGCTGCGGTGAGGAGGTCTTCTTCCTGACCGGCACGGACGAGCACGGCGGCAACGTCGCCCGTGCCGCCGAGGCCGCCGGGATGCCGCCCAAGGAGTTCTGCGACATGGTGTCGGCGCGGTTCCGCGCGCTGGCCTCGGCGATGGAGTCGAGCCACGACTTCTTCATCCGCACCACCGATCCCGAGCACGAGCGCCGGGTGCAGGACTTCGTGCAGCTGCTCAAGGACAAGGGCGAGCTGTACGAGGGCACCTACGGCGGCCTC
>DATLLN010000374.1:0-2576 GCA_035537835.1 Gaiellales bacterium | reverse complement strand
TATCTACACCGATGGTCGGCCATTCCCGGCGGCCGAGGACATGTGGCCGACGGTCTGGGGCACCTCGATCGGCCACTGGGAAGGCGACACGCTGGTGGTCGAGACGGTGCAGGTGCAGATGCCCTACACCTACTTCCACGGCGGCCCGACCTTTTCCGAGGAAGCGCGCTACACCGAGCGGTTCCACATGGAGGGCGACCGGCTGGTGATGGAAATGACCGTCGAGGACCCGGTGACGCTGACCGCGCCGTGGTCCGCGACGATCACCCACATCCGCGAGACGGCTTTCGACCGCATGGTGCAGATGGACTTCTCGAACGACCGCACGGGTTCCGAGAACGGCATCAACACGATCGAGCCGCCGGCGGACGAGCGGGAAGGGCAATAAGTGGGGTCCTGGCGTCGGTGGCTGGCTGGCGCGCTGCTCGCGGCGGCGACATTCCCCGCTGGGCCCGCGCTCGCGCAGGAGTCGGCGCGACAGGCGCGCGGCGAGAGCTTCGTCCGGCTGCCGTACTGGCCAGGCTACTGGGTCGGCGCGGACCAGGCAGGCACGCCGATCAGCGGGATCAACCGGCCGCAGAATGGCGCGGCTCCGCCTCCTGCGACCAACGATGTCCTGGCGATCTGGGGCAACGCCGCGCCGTGGAACGAGGAAGGCCGGCGCCGGGTCGCGGAGGCGCTGCGGACGATGGGCGGGCGCAAGGGCCTCGGCTGGGGCTACCCGCTGATGATGACCTCGCCGACGCCGTTCCAGGTCCTGATCACGCCCGAGGAGGTGCTGATCATCAACGCGTACAACGAGACGCGGCACATCTACACCGATGGACGGCCGATGCCGCCGCTCGACGACCTGTGGCCCACAGCGACCGGCACATCGGTCGGCCATTGGGAAGGCGAGACGCTGGTGATCGACACGATCATGGTGGCCAACCCCAACGAGTACTTCCAGGGCGGGCCGCCGCTAAGCGAGCAGGCGCGCTACGTTGAGCGCATCTGGCTCGACGGCGACAAGCTGCGCGCCGAGATGACGGTCGAGGATCCGGTGACTTTGTCGGGCCCGTGGAAGGCCCGGCTGAGCTGGATCCGCGACGAGGGTTTCGACCGCATGATCCAGGTCGACTGGAACAATGACCGTACGGGCACCGATGGCGACGTCAACACCATCGAGCCGCCCGCCGACGAGAGGGAAAGCCAATGAGAACCGCTCTAACGATTGCCGCTCTGGCGCTGGGGTCAGCCTGTCTTTCGACTGCGCCCGCCGCCGCTCAAGGCCAGCCGGCGGCCGAGGTGACGGTCGACATCGCTGCGATTCCTGGCGTGGTTGCGGGTGACGCGCAGTGGCGGATGCACTGGTCGGGCCCGATGATCGTCGACGGCATGAGCGCCGCCGCGGACGGCAGCCTGCTGTTCGCGCAGGAGCAGAGCAACTCGATCATCAAGGTCTGGCCCGACGGCCGGTCGTGGGTCCAGTGGCCGTTCGTCGCCGGCGCCGGCTCGGTCTCGATCGACGCCCAGGGGCGTACCTTCGCGGCCGACCGGTCGTGCACCGATCCGGGCCTCGGCCTCGGGGCGAATTGCACGATCCTGTCGAAAATCGTCCAGCTCACGCCTGAGCGCAAGACGGTCGCTGACAAGTTCGCCGACGGCAGCACGCTCGGCCGAATCAACGATCTCGCTGCCGACGGGCACGGCGGCGCCTATTACACGCAGGGCGGGCTGTTCCACGCCAAGGCCGATGGAACGGTCGACACCATCGCCGCGGCCGGCAACCCGCAGCAGGGCGGCCTGTTCACCAACGGCCTCGTGCTGAGTCCCGACGGCAAGACGCTCTACGTCACCAATCGCCTGACGATGCTCGCCTTCGACGTCGGCGCGGACGGGGCGCTGTCGAACCGGCGCGATTTCGCCACGCTGCAGGGTGAGCCGCAGGGCAGCTTCGGTGGCGACGGCCTGACGGTCGATGCCGACGGACGACTCTACGTGACCGGCGGCGCCGGCGTCTACGTGTTCGACAAGGCCGGAACGCAACTCGGCATCATTCCGACCCCGCGCCGTTCGATCACCGTCGCGTTTGCCGGTGCGGACCGCAAGACGCTCTACATCGGGACCTTGGGCGCCAACACTCCGACCGGCGAGAACTGGACGACGCCGCAGGGCGTGCGCAACATCGCGGCGACGATCTACGCGGTGGACACGCAGGCGGCGGGGGTGCGGAAGTAGGCGCGCCTACTTCGACAGCACGCGCGCCACGCTGACGAATTCCGCTACGCTCAGCGTCTCGGCGCGCCGCTGCGGGTCGATGCCGAGCGCATCGAGCGCTGCGAGCGCGCCGGGTAGGCTCTTGAGGCTCTGCCGCAGCATCTTTCGGCGCTGGCCGAACTCGGCGAGGCGTTTCCCGGCAAGCTCCGCGTGATCGAGGGCGATGCGATGAAGCTCGACCACGACGAGCTCATGGGCGAGCCATATGCGGTCGCCGCCAACCTGCCGTACAACGTCGGCACGGCGCTGTTCACCGGCTGGCTCGGCGGCGAAACCTGGCCCCCGCGCTGGACCTCGCTCACGCTGATGTTCCAGCA
>DATLLN010000373.1:0-2520 GCA_035537835.1 Gaiellales bacterium | reverse complement strand
CTGCCACCTGGTCTCGGCCGGCAGCCCCGCCACCCGGTCCTGGATGGCATCCAGGTAGAGACGCTCGCCGACCACGAAGAACGCGTGGGCGACGTCGCCGATAGTGCGGCCGCTCTCCCGGGACACGGCGATGATGTCCGGCGCGTAGACCAGGTCTGGCACCATCGCCGCGAACCGCGCCGGCCGCTCGGGGACGCCGTCCGCCCGCAGATCGGCCAGCCGCTCGTCGTGTGCCGAGCGCCAGCTGCCGGTGGCCGCGGTCTCGAGATTGCCCACCAGCTCCGCGAACGCCGGCCCGGTCGCCGCGACCTCCGCCCCGATCGCCAGGTCGGGCACGTGCTGCAGGTACCAGCGTGCGAGCTGCTCGACCATCGTGTCGACGCCCGTCATCATCCCCGCCTGGACGTCGCCCGGCACGACACCGTCGAGCCCTTCGATGTCGTCCCAGCGGTCGCGGGCGAGGCTTACCTCGCGGGCGGCGATGAACGCGCGGGCCACCTCGTCCGGCGAGGCTCCGGTCTCCGCCGCCATCCGCGGCACGAACGTGATGCCCATCGAGTTGATGACGTCGTTGGTGACGATCGTGGCGATCATCTCCCGGCGCAGCGGGTGAGTCGCGACGTAGGCGCCGAACCGCTCGGTCACGGCCGGCGGGAAGTAGGCGGCCAGATCGCTGTGGAGGTAGTCGTCGTCGGGCAGCGTCGACGCGGTCACCTGCTCCCGGAGCAGCCGCTTCGCGTAGGCCAGCAGCACGCACAGCTCCGGCCGCACGAGCCCGCGCCCGTTGCGCTGGCGCTCGGCCATCGCCTCGGACGAGGGCAGCGACTCGAGCTCGCGGTCGAGCATGCCCGACGCCTCGAGCTCGGTCATCAGATCCTCGTAGTGCTCCATCCGCAGGTGCGACACCGCCTGCTCCTGGGACAGGATCTGCACCTGCAGGTAGTTGTCGTACAGCACATGCTTCGTGACGTCGCCGGCGACCGCCTGCAGCAGCACGTTGCGGTCGTCCATCGTCAGCTCTCCGGCGCCGATCGGCAGTGACAGCAGGATCTTCAGGTTGACCTCGTGGTCAGAGCAGTCGACGCCGGCCGAGTTGTCGATCGCGTCCGTGTTGATGCGGCCGCCGGCCATCGCGTACTCGATGCGGCCGCGCTGGGTGAAGCCCAGGTTGCCGCCCTCGCCGACCACCCTCGCGCGCAGCTCTGCTCCGTTTACGCGCAGCGCGTCGTTGGCGCGGTCGCCGACGTCGGCGTTCGACTCGGATTCGGCCTTGACGAACGTGCCGATGCCGCCGTTCCAGAACAGGTCGACGGGCGCACGCAGCACCGCGTGGCACAGCTCCGTCGGCGACATGCTCTCGGCCGAGACGCCCAGAGCTTCACGAGCCTGTGGTGACAACGGCACCGACTTGGCCGTCCGCGGCCAGACGCCTCCGCCCTCGGAGATCAGCCCGCGGTCGTAGTCATCCCACGACGAGCCGGCGAGGGCGAACAGCCGCTGCCGCTCGGCGAACGACGCCGCCGCATCGGGCGACGGGTCGATGAACACGTGGCGGTGGTCGAACGCCGCCACCACCCGGGTGACGGGCGACAGGAGCATGCCGTTGCCGAAGACGTCGCCGGACATGTCGCCGATGCCGACAACGGTGAACGGCTCCGTCATCACGTCGCGCCCCATCTCGCGGAAGTGGCGCTTGACGCTCTCCCATGCGCCCTTGGCGGTGATGCCCAGCGCCTTATGGTCGTATCCGGCGGACCCGCCGGAGGCGTATGCATCGCCCAGCCAGTGCCCGTACTCGAGACTGACCTCGTTGGCCGTGTCCGAGAGATGGGCGGTGCCCTTGTCGGCGGCCACCACGAGGTACGCGTCGGTGTCCGGGTCGAGAACCCGTACCTCGGCCGGCCGCACGACCTCGCCGGCTGCGATGTTGTCAGTCAGGTCAAGCATGCCCCGCATCAGCGTGATGTACTGCCGGCGCTCCTCCTCCTTCAACTCACCGTGCTCGGCCGGCGGCCGCCTGAGCACGAACCCGCCCTTGGCTCCGGTGGGCACGATGACGGCGTTCTTGACCATCTGCGCCTTCATCAGCCCGAGGATCTCGGTGCGGTAGTCCTCCAACCGGTCGCTCCAGCGGATGCCGCCGCGGGCGACGAAGCCGCCGCGCAGGTGGACTCCCTCCATCTCCGGGCTGTAGACGAAGATCTCCCACTTGGGCACCGGCTTCGGGATGCCCGGCACGTCCTCGCAGCGCAGCTTGAACGAGAGGTAGGGCAGCTCGCCGCCGCCCTTGAACGCATTGGTGCGCACGGTGGCCAGGATCATGCCCAGGAACGACCGCATCCTGCGGTCGTCGTCCAGGCTGGCGATGGCGTCCAGGTCGGCGACGATCGCCGCCTCCAGCTCCGCGGCTCCGGCGTCGTCCGCCGCGCGCGAGAAATCGAGCCGCAGCGAGAACAGCTCCATCAGGTGCTTGGCGACGGTGCCGTTGCGGACGAACGCGTCGTTCTGATAGCGCTTGGT
>DATLLN010000372.1:0-3488 GCA_035537835.1 Gaiellales bacterium | reverse complement strand
ACGAGACGCGAACCGACATCTGCGAGGAGTTGGTCGCTCCGCGGTACGTCGGGCACGCGATCCCGCCGTTCGCCAGCACCGAGCAGGGCGAGGTGGCCGGCCCGTCGCACACCCGCTCGGTCGTCGAGTGGCTGCGCGCGCAGTTCCCCGACCTGCGCATGACGGTCGAGGGCGGTGGTGGCGGACGCGGACATGGTGGCGGCGCGCGTGTTGTCGGAGGGGACGAACCTCGGTCCGCTGAACGGGATGATGCCGCCGACCGGCAAGTCGTTTCGCGCATACCAGAGCCACTGGTACCGGATCGGGGACGGCAAGCTGGCGGAGCACTGGGCGGTGCGCGACGACCTGACGACGATGGTGCAGCTGGGGGTCGTCGCTCGACCCGGCCGGCCGCCGGGATGAGCACCGGCCCCGTCTCGCTGCGGCCGATCACCGACGCCAACCGCCGGGAGGTCGAGGCGCTACGCGTGTCTCCGGCGCAGCAGGAGTTCGTCAGCGACGTGGTGGAGTCGCTGCGCGAGGCCGCCGAGCATCCTGGCGCGCACGCCATCGCCTGGGCGATCTATGCCGGGGAGGCGCCGGTCGGGTTCGCGATGATCGCCGACGAGGTCGACAGCTCGGACTACCTCCCGCAGTTCCTCTGGAAGCTGCTGATCGACGAGCGCCACCAGCGCCGTGGGTACGGCACCGCGACCCTCGACTTGATCGTCGAGTACTTCCGCGGACGGCCCGGCGTCGAGGCGGTGACCACCAGCGCCGTCCCTGGTGAGGGCAGCCCGGTCACGTTCTACGAGCGCTACGGGTTCGTCCGCACGGGCGAGATCCACGACGGCGAGATCGTGCTCAGGCTGACGATCCGCTAGCGGAGAGTCGAGGCACCGCCATCCCCGCGTCGCACGATCCGGTTCTGCCACATCGGCGTGACGGCCGCTCACCGACCTGCGCGAACTTCGTGCCGGTATCCGTGACAGACCTTCACGTCGCCCCAATGCGTCCCTAGCATGGGTCGCGTTGCCCCTCGGCGGCGGGGCGGCAGACCAGACATTCGATCGCCGGCTCACCCGCGACGCTCCCACTGCGCGGATCACGCGGGCCGGCCTCCCAAGGAGCCGATCTGTGGCAGAGCAGACCGTGCTCGTCGTCGACGACGAGCCTCGAATCGTGGAGTTCCTCTCCGAGAACCTGACCGCCGACGACTACTCGGTGCTGTCCGCGTCCAACGGGGAGGAGGCCCTGGAGGTGCTCGGCCGCACCCGGCCCGACGTGCTCCTGCTCGACGTCGTCCTGCCAGGCATCAGCGGCTACGAGGTGTGCCGCCGCGTCCGTGATGCCGACCGGGTCAACGACCCGTGGGATCCGGGGATCCCGATCATCATGCTCAGCGCGAAGGCCGAGAGCACGGATCGCGTGCGCGGTCTGCAGCGCGGGGCTGACGACTACGTGACCAAGCCGTTCCACTACCCCGAGCTGCTGGCTCGCATATCGAGCCTGCTGAAGCGCGTCCAGCGGATCGACGAGTCGCATCTGCTCCGCACCGGCGAGCTGGTCGTCAACACGTTGTCCCGTGAGGTGACGATGGCCGGCCACCTCATCCACCTCTCGGTGAAGGAGTTCCAGCTGCTGGCGACGCTGGCGACGGAGCCGGCCCGCGTGTTCTCGAAGCGCGAGCTGCTGGAGACGGTCTGGGACTTCCGCAGCCCCGGCCGCACGCGCACGCTGGACTCGCACGCCAGCCGGCTTCGCCAGAAGCTCGGCGAGCACTCGGACGCCGCCTGGATCGTCAACGTCTGGGGCGTCGGCTACCGGCTCCACCGCCCGGAGTGATGACCTCGGCCCCCGAGCTCAGGCCCGCCGCGACGTCGGCCGCAATCGTCGCCGTCGCCGGTGCGTCCTCCGTGATCCTGCCGGCCGGCGCGCACTGGGCGGTGGCGGGCGGCGCCGCGATCGCAGCGGCGGTGCTTGCCGCGCTGCACACGAGGCGCGTCGCCCGGGTGGCGAACGACGTGGCAACCCTGACCGAGCGGGTTGCCGCCGGTGAGTACGGCGGCCGGGTGGAGGCCGAGTCGCCGGTCGAGCTGCGCTCGCTCGCCGACAGCGTCAACGGCCTGGCGGCGCGGCTTGCGCGCGAGGGCCATTCCCGCGCGAACTTCATCGGCAAGGTGTCGCATGAGCTGCGCACACCGCTGACGGTCATCAAGGGCTACGTCTACGCGCTGCGCCGGGTCGAGGATGACCCGGCGCGCGCTGCCAAGCTCGACATCATCAACGGCGAGTGCGAACGGCTCGCCTATCTGGTCGAGGATCTGCTCGAGCTGTCGCGCGCGCAGGCCGGCGAGCTGCGGGTGTCGGCCGAGCGGTTCTCCCTGCGCGACTGCATCGAGGAGATGACGCACCGGCTGCGGCCCTCGGCCGAGCAGCGCGACGTCGACCTTCGCCTGGAGTGGCACGCCGGTGACGCGCCGGTGATGGGCGACGAGAACCGCGTGCGCCAGATCGTCGCGAACCTGGTCACCAACGGCATCAAGTACGCGCCGCCGCACACCGCCGTCACGATCCGCGGCGGCCTGGCCGGCGACGAACTCGAGATCTCGGTGACCGATCAGGGTCGCGGCATCGCCGCAGCCGATCTCGACGGCATCTTCGACGAGTTCACCCAGGCGCCGGGTTCGGAGCCGGGCGCGGGGCTGGGGCTGGCCATCGCCCGCGAGCTGGCCGCCGCCCACGGCGGCGCGATCGACGTCGCGAGTACGCCGGGCGCCGGCACCACCTTCAGGCTGCGGCTGCCGGCCCGGGTCGAGGAGCTGTCGTGAGCCGACCCGCGCTTCGCCTCGCCGAGCTCAGCCGCCCGCCGCAGGAGGAACCGGGTGGACAGGTCTCGGTCGCCATCGCCGGCCGCGTGGCCGTCGACCGGCTGGTGCGGCTGGCCGTCGACCGGCGCGTGGTCGTACTGGTACCGGGTGCCCGGCGGATCGCCGGTGTCGACATCCTGCACGCGGCCGCCCGATCGCCCGAGTCGGAGCTGGAGATCGTCCATCTGACGGCAGTCGGGGTGGGCGCGCGCTACGTCGAGGCGGTCGCCGGCCGTGCTGCCGGCGCCGGATGGGCGCCGCACGAGATCTGCTGCCTGGTCTCCGAGGTGGAGCGCCGCATGACGAGCTGGGTCTGCGGCCCCCGCGTGCCGCTGGGCCGGCTGCGTCCCGAGCTGCTTTGGCGCCGTTCCGCATCGGTTCTCGGCGGTGGCCGCTGGCGTCCCGTCGCAGCCTCTCCGGCCCTCCCCGCCGAGGTGCTCGAGCGCGGGCTGGCCCGGGGTAGCACCTGCCTGGCGGCGCTGAGCGGATCCGGCGGCGGGTGGGCAGACGAGCTGCTGGACGCGTGGCGGCGGGCGGGAGCCGTCGCCGGCCGCCTCGACGGCGGCCTCGCGCGGGAGCTGGACATCCGCTGGGCGCTGGAGCTCGCCGTGGCTCCCACCCTGACGGCCGCCGTCGAGG
>DATLLN010000371.1:0-5533 GCA_035537835.1 Gaiellales bacterium | reverse complement strand
CCATCAGCCCTTGCGGTAGCGGGCGACGCCGACGTGCTTTGCCTCGGCGATCGCGGTGGAGTCGGCGAATCGGTAGAGCAGCAGTCCGCCGACCTGCTTGCGGGGCAGGTAGAAGCTGACCTTGCCGTCGCGCGTCTTGCCGGCCGGCACCTGCTTGTTGACGATGCCGCCCGGATTGGCGAGGAAGGGCGTCGAGCCGGACAGCAGCCAGATCTGGGTGGGGCCGACGGTCTGGGGGTCGGATGTGGTGTTGCCGATGGTGATCGCGGCCGTGGCGACGTACTTCGTCCCCGGCGGAAAGTTTCCGTCCAGCGTTGCAGTGCTCATCCAGTCCATGCCGTTGATGTTCAGGGTGACGTCGTCCAACCGCAACACCTGCCCGGGGGCGGCCACGGTGTAGACACGTCCGTCGGGCAGCTTCACCGTCCCCCGGGCGGGCAAGGTCTGCGCCGTGCGCACCGTCTCCTTGCTGGACACGGCGGAGGCGCTCGACGATCCCGAGGACGAGCCGCTGCAGCCCGAGGCCAGCGCGTAGGCCAGGATCAGCGGGATGACGACACGCCGGATCACGGCGCACATGCTACTTCCGGCGGCTTCGCAGCTCGGCCAGCGGCGCCAGCGGATCGATCCCGTCGCGTGCCAGCAGCACCATCGAGTGGAACCACAGGTCGGCGACCTCGGCGACCAGCTCCCCGCTGCCCGCCGGCGCAAGCAGCACCTCGACCGCCTCCTCGCCGACCTTGCGCTGGGCAATCTCGCGGTCCGCGGCCAGCACGCCCGCGACGTAGCTCTGGTCGCCGCCCTCCCGCCGCCGCTGCTCGAACACCCGGGCAAGCTCGGGCAGCACCGAGGTGACGTCGCCGCGGCGCGGCCCGAAGCAGGTCTCCTCGCCGGTATGGCAGGCGGGCCCGGCGGGCCGCACGCGCAGCAGGATCGTGTCGCGGTCGCAGTCGAACGCGAGGTCGCGCACCTCCATCGTGTTGCCCGAGGTGGCGCCCTTCTGCCACAGCTCGTCGCGCGACCGCGAGTGGAAGTGCGCGAGCCCGGTGGCGCGCATCGCCTCCAGCGCCTCGGCGTCCATGTAGGCGAGCATCAGCACGTCGCCGGTTGCCTCGTCCTGGACGATCGTGGGGATCAGCACGCCCGGGTCGAGGGTCACATCCGCGTCGGCAGGCCGCATCGGGCCACCTCCTGCTTGACCTCGGCAATGGTGTGGACGCCGTCGTGGAAGATCGACGCCGCGAGCGCCGCCTGCGCGCCCGCCTGGAGCGCCGACGCCAGGTCGCGCGGCCCGCCGGCTCCGCCCGAGGCGATCACCGGCACGCCGACCGCGCGGCAGATCCGCCGCAGCAGCTCGATGTCGTAGCCGCCCAGCGTGCCGTCTGTGTCGATGCTGGTGACCAGCAGCTCGCCGGCGCCGCGGTCGGCCGCCTCGGCCGCCCAGGCCACCGCGTCACGGCCGGTCGGCCGCCGGCCGGCGCTGGCGAACGCGCCCCACGAGCCGTCACCGTCGGCCGCGGCGTCGATCGCAATCACGACGCACTGGCTGCCGAACCGGTCGGCCAGCTCGCCGATCAGCTCCGGCCGGTCGAGCGGCGCGCTGTTCGAGCTGACCTTGTCCGCGCCGGCGTTCAGCAGGTCGCGGGCCTGGTCCACGGACGAGACGCCGCCGCCGATGCACAGCGGCACGTCGACCCGCACGGCCGCCCGCTCGACCGCCTCCAGCAGCCCGCGCCAGTCCTCCTCGCCGGCCGAGATGTTCAGCCAGACGATCTCGTCGGCGCCCTGCGCCGCGTAGCGCTCGGCCGCATCCACCGGGTCGCCGCAGTCGCGCAGGGACTCGAAGTTGATGCCCTTCACCAGGCGGCCGCCGCGGACGTCCAGGCAGGGGATGATCCGCTTACGCAGCAAGCCACGCCTCCAGCATCCGCCGGCCGGCGCGGCCGCTCTTCTCGGGGTGGAACTGCACGCCCGCCACCCGGCCGGAGGCCACCGCGCTGGGCACCGTGCGGCCGTCGATGTCGGTCTCGGCCGCGACGACGGCGGCGTCGCCGGGTGCCACGGCGTAGGAGTGCGCGAAGTAGCACACCGCCGGCAGCGCGGGACTGAGCGGGCTCGCGCCTGTCGCGACGACGTCGTTCCAGCCCATGTGCGGCAGCCGCTCGGCCCAGCCGATCCGCTCGACGGTGCCGGGCAGCAGGCCGAGGCAGGCGACGTCGCCCTCGGCGCTTCGCTCGAACAGCAGCTGCATGCCCAGGCAGACGCCGAGCAGCGAGGGGGCCTCGCGCAGCGCGTCGGCCATGCCGGTGCGTGAGAGCGTTCGCATCGCCGGCGCCGCGGCGCCGACCCCGGGCAGCACGACCCGCTCGGCGCCGGCCACCCGGTCGGCGTCGGCGGTCACCTCGACATCCGCCCCCAGCCGCTCGAACGCGGCCCGCAGCGAGCGCAGGTTGCCGGCGCCGTGGTCGATCAGTGTGACCCGGGACGTCACACCGCACCCTTCGTGCTGGGCACCGCCCCGGCCCGCCGCGCGTCCGTCGCGCACGCCTCGCGCAGAGCCAGGGCCAGCGCCTTGAACGCGGCCTCGACGACGTGGTGGTCGTCGCCGCCGGAGCCCTCGAGGTGGATCGCCATCCGGCCGCTGCGGGACAGGGAGTCGGCGAAGTGGGGGATCAGGGTGGCCGGCAGCTCGCCCAGCGACGGCCCGCGCAGGCCGAGGTCGACGCGCGAGAACCCGCGGCCGCCCAGATCGACCGCGGCGTGCACGAGGGCCTCGTCCAGCGGCGCGCGGGCGTCGCCATAGCGGGCGATGCCCTTGCGATCGCCGAGCGCGGCGTCCAGCCCCCCGCCGAGCACGATGGCGACGTCCTCGACGGTGTGGTGTGCGTCTACCCACAGGTCGCCCGTGCAGATCAGGTCGATGTCGATCATCGAGTGCAGCGCCAGCGCCGTCAGCATGTGGTCGAGGAAGCCGATGCCCGTCGTCACACGGCTCGCCCCGGTGCCGTCGAGATCCACCGAGCAGGCGATCTGCGTCTCGCGTGTCCGCCGCTCGACGGTCGCCGTGCGCCCGCCGCGGCCGGTCGCCGCGCTCGGCGCCGAGGCGCCGAGCGCCTCCAGCACGCGGTCGTTGTCGGCGGGGGTGCCCAGCGTCAGCCGGATGTGGTTGGGCAATGCGTCGAAGGTGCGGACGACGATCGCCGCACCCAGCAGCCGATCGACGGTGGCGGTGTTCGGCTCGCCCAGGTCGCAGAACAGGAAGTTCGTGCGAGAGTCGGGGATGTGCCACCCCAGCCCGCGCAGCGCCTCGGCCATCCGCGAGCGCTCGCCGACCGTCTCGGCGACGTTGCGCAGCATCTCGTCCGGGTCGGCGAGCGCCAGCTGGGCGAGCGCCGCCGAGTGCGAGGAGATGCTTCCCGGAGGCCGGATCGCCTCCAGCTTGGCCGCCAGCGCCGGCGGCGCGAGGATGTAGCCGACGCGCGCGGCGGCGACGGCGAACGCCTTGCTCAGCGTCCGTACGACCACGGTGTTCTCGCGCTCCTGGGCCAGGCGCGAAAGGTCGGTGCCGCCGAACTCGACGTACGCCTGGTCGATCACCACCAGCCCCTCGCGGCGCTCCAGCGCCTCCTCGGGCGTGTCGGCGCCGGTCGGATTGTGCGGCGTGCAGATCCAGGTCAGCCGCGCGCCTGCGGGGTCGTCGGAGAGGACGCCGCCGGCCAGCCGCGTCGCGTTCTCGAACATCGCGTAGTGGGGTCGGCGGGCGTGCGCCCGGTCGCCCGGCGAGAGCGCGAGCAGGGCGCACAGGATCAGCGCCTCGTCGGCGCCGTCGGTGGGGATCACCTGCTCCGGCGGGAAGCCGGCGTACTCGGCGATCGCCTCGCGCAGCGGCCCGTAGCGGGAGTCCGGGTACGAGTGGACGGGCACCGCGGCCAGCCGCGCGGCGGCGCCGGCGTACCAGCGCGGTGACCGCGGCTGCGTGTTCTGGTCGAGCCGGAGCACCGGCACGCCCTCCGGCACCGCGCCTTCCCAGCCCTCCTGCCAGCGGTAGGGCTCGATGTCTGCGAGGTCGGGACGGATCACGGCACCAGGTTCTCGATCGGGAGCACCAGGATGGAGCTCGCGCCGGCGCTGCGCAGCGGGCCGAGCAGCTCGACCACCTGGCGGCGGTCGACGACCGCGTGGACGGCGTGCATCCCTGTCCGGGCGAGCGGCAGCACGGTCGGCGAGTCGAGGCCGGGCAGCAGGTCGATCACCTCGTCCAGCGAGCCGTCCGGTGCGTTCAGCATCAGGTAGCGCTTGTCGCGGGCCGCGATCACGCTCTCCATCACCACCCGCAGGTCGTCGGCGACGGCCTCCTGGGCCGGCGACAGGTCGGGCCGCACGAGCAGCACCGCCTCCGACTCCATCAGCTCGGCCACCGGGCGCAGGCCGTTGGAGCGCATCGTCTCGCCGGTGGAGACCAGGTCGACGATCGCCTCGGCGGCGTCCAGCCGCGGCGCCAGCTCGACCGACCCGTGGATCGGCACGATCTGCACCTCGACGCCCTGGCCGGCGAAGAACGCCTCGGTGGCGACGGGGTACGCAGTGGCCACGCGGGTTCCGTCGAGGTCGGCGGCGCGCTGCACAGGCGACGTCGCGGCGACGGCCAGCGTCAGCGTGCAGCGTCCGAAGCCGAGAGGCAGGAGCTCCCGGGCCTCGGAACGCGCCTCGATCAGCTGGTTGCGCCCGGCGATGGCCGCCTCGACGGCGCCGTCCTGTGCCCAGACGGGGATGTCGTCGCTGCGTGCGAACAGCACCTCGATGTCCCACTGGGGGCAGTGCGTGTGCAGCGCGCGGCCGGTCGTGTCGACCTCGATGCCGCACTCGCGGGCCAGCCGCGCGGCGGGCTCGTACATGCGCCCCTTGGACGGGAGGGCGAGGCGGAACGGCCGGCTCACGGCTTGCGCCGCCTCGCCAGCCGGTCGAGCACGATCCGGTAGCCGCCCTCGCCGTGCCGCAGCCAGTGGGCGACCCGGGTCACGGTGGTCGTCGACGCTCCGACCTCGGCGGCCACACGCGCGTACGGCGTGCCGGCGTCCAGCAGACGCGCACACTGCAGGCGGTGGGTGAGCGTCACCAGCTCGTGGAGGCTGCAGATGTCGCGCAGGAACCGGGCCGCCTCGTCGCGTGTGCGGCACGCCAGGAAGGCGTCCGCGAGCTCGTCGACATCCGGTGTGTGCCATTGCTCAGCCATTGCGCTACCATTTTAGCATGGTAGAACGCTCCGCCATTGCCATTCCGGCAATCGACCTGCTCGACGGGCGGGTCGTCCGCCTCCGTCAGGGCAGCTACGACGCGGTCACCGCCTACGACGTCGACCCGCTGACGCTGGCCGAGTCGTACGCGCAGGAGGGGGCGACGCTGCTCCACGTGATCGACCTGTCCGCGGCGCGGGACGGCCACCGGCCTGCCGCGCACGCCGACCTGATCCGCCGGCTCGTCCGCGAGTCCGGGCTCGCCGTCCAGGTCGGCGGCGGGGTGCGCAGCGAGGCGG
>DATLLN010000370.1:0-6264 GCA_035537835.1 Gaiellales bacterium | reverse complement strand
CTCGCTGGAGAGCGCAGGCCCCGAGTCGAGCGCGCGTAGAAACGTGCGCTCGGCTACCGGGAGAACACCAGCCCGAAGTTGAAGAACGCGCCGATGTCCCACGGCGACGGTCCGGTCGCGGTATCACAGGGGCCGGCACAGGTCGGCATGCCCTTGCCCTCGAACGGGTCGCGCGCGACCAGGCCGCGGAACGCGTAGTAGAAGCCGAGATAGCTCGGCTTGTCGCGACCGATGCGGACCGTCATCTGGCCGCCGGCGCCGAGCGCCAGATCCCGGCGCGACAGCTCGCCGCCGCCGTTCCATATGACGAGCTGGTTGCCGACCCCGCCTTCGACCCAGAAGTCGCCGCGGATGGGCACGTCGCGGCCGCCGAACGCCGCCAGCGAGTAGCGCGCGTTGGCGCCGAGGCGATGGAGCTGGCCGCGGATCGGATCGTCGACCTCGTAGGCGCTCTGCCCGATCGACAGGAAGTCGTACTCGCCGAGCAACGCCCACCGGTGCAGGCGCACGCCGGCGTCCATGTGCATGCCGATGGCGGTGCCGCCGACGGTCGCGACCGTGTAGCTGCCGGCCAGCATGCCGAAGCCGCCCTCGAACCGCGGCTTCGTCCACGCCCGTTCGCGCTCGTCGCGGCAGGCCGGGTCGTAGCAGGAGTCGGCGGCGGCGGAGCCGGCGGTGGCGACCAGGACGGCGGCAAAGGCGACGGCGGCGGCGGTTCGCATGGGCGGTCGAACGCACCACCGCGGACCGCGATCCAATCTTTCATCCGCTCCGGTGTCGGCGCCGCTGCCAGAGCTTCCAGCCGACCACGCCCGCGACCGCGACGCCGGCGATCACGAAGAAGGCGACGGTGTAGGTCATCACCAGCCGCTCGAGCCGATCGAGGTTGGCGCCCAGCGCCGCGCCCAGCGCGAACAGCGCCAGGTTGTAGAGCAGCGCCGACAGCATCGCGTAGGCGTAGACCGGCCCGCGCCGCATCCCGGCCAGGCCGGCGGCGACGAAGAACAGCGAGCGCACGCCGGGCACGAACCGGTTCACCACCAGGTACGCCGCGCCGTGCCGGCGGAAGCGCTCGACCAGGCGATCGAGCAGCGCGGCGTGGCTGCCGCCGCGCGCCCGGCGGCGCTCGCCCCACGACCGCCCGAGCTCGAACACCAGCGCCGCGCCGGCCAGCGAGCCGACCATCACCGCCGACAGCACGCCCAGCCAGCTCCACGCCGCGGCGGTGACCAGGACGGCGCCCAGGATGGTGATGACGTCGCCGGGGAACGGCGGGAACACGTACTCGATGGTCGCGGCGCCGGCGAGCGCGGCCCAGCCGGCGAGGCTATCCTCCCGACCGACCACCATGGTGAGCTGCTCGGCGATCGACATCGTGCTGCCGCCGGCCGTACGCGCGGGCGACCTCGTAGGGGTGTGCGCTCCGGCCGGCCCTGTCAACCGGGATCGCTTCGATCGCGGCCTGGCGCTGCTCGGCGACCACCTGCGCCTGCGGGTGCCCGACGGCATCCACGCCCGCGCCGGCTACCTGGCCGGCTCCGACGAGCGGCGCGCCGACGAGCTGACCGCCCTGCTGCGCGACCCCGACGTGCGGGCGATCATCCTGGCCCGCGGCGGCTACGGCATCACCCGCATCCTGCGCCACCTCGATCCGGCGCTGCTGCGCGCCGATCCCAAGCCGATCGTCGGCTTCTCCGATGCGACGGCGCTGATGGCGTGGGCCGCCGCCGCCGGCGTCCGCGGGATCCACGGCCCGATGATCGGCCAGCTCGGCGACCTGCCCGCCGAGGACGTCGCCACCCTTGTCCGCGTGCTCACCGATCCTCGCCCGCTCGGTCGCCTGGCCTGGTCGCTGACGCCGATCGGCGCGGTCGGCGGCACCGTCACCGCGCCGCTGCTGGTCGGCAACCTGTGCCTGCTCACTCACCTGTGTGGCACGCCCTGGCAGCTCGACGCCGCCGGCACGGTGCTGTTGATCGAGGAGGTCGCGGAGGCGCCGTACCGCATCGACCGCGACCTGATGCAGCTCGATCTCGCCGGCGCGCTCGACGGCTGCGCCGGGGTCGTGCTCGGCGATCTCACCCGCTGCACCGATCCCCCGACCCCGGCCGGCGCGCACGACAACCCGCTGCCGGCGCAGACCGCGATCCTCGATCACCTGCTGCGCCTGCGCCTGCCCGGGCTGGTCGGCGCACCGGTCGGCCACGGCCGGCGCAACGTCGCGCTGCCGTTCCTCGCCCGCGCGACCCTCGACTTCGCCGCCGGGACCATCGACGTCCTCGACGGCGCGGTGGCGTAGCGCGCGAGCCTTCATACCGGCTCGACGGCTCCGTCGGTGCCGACGCGCGGCCGCGCCGTCCCGCCGTGCCGCCGTCGGTCGGCCTCGCTCAGGACGAACGGTTCAGTGGGTTCCGCACCCGGAGTGTCGTGCGGGCAGCCGGCGCTGGCGCGCGAGCTGGAGTTGGAGCTGGAGCTGGAGCTGGCGCTGGAGCTGGAGCCGGAGCCGAAGCTGGAGCCGTAGCTGGGGCTGGAGGGCGCCGAGCGGCGCGCCGGCGGGCGCCGCGGGGAATGACCAGGCGAAGGCGCGGGGCCCCTCCTTGAACCGTTCGCACCGAGCGAATCGGAGGGAGCGCAGCGACCGATGATGACGTCGAAGTGCGGCGCAACCCGTGCTCGCGTGCACCGTGGGCGCCGCCCGTGGCCTCCGCCCTACCGCTTCTTGCGCTTGCCGGTATTGCGCCGGTTGCGCTTGCCCCTGGGCGTGGCCGCGCCGTTGCTCCGGCCATCCTGGCTGGGGCCATCCTGGCTGGGGCCGTCCTGGCTCGGCCCGTCCTGGCTCGGCCCGTCGTCATCGACGTCGATCGGTCCGCTGGGCTCGGCGCCGGCGGCCTCGACGATCGCCGCCACGTCGACCGCGGCCATCACCGTCGTGCGCCGGCCGTCGTCGTGGATCTCGCCGTTGCCGCTGCCGGCGGCGGCAGCCTCCATCGCGGCCAGATCCGCCTCGGTGAGCGCGGGCATGACCTGGGTCCGCCCGCCGTCCTCGGGCACCGCCTCGACGACGGTCGCCTCGTCGGCGCTCTCGACCGCCGCCGCCGCCGCCGGCTCGGCCTCGACCCGCGCCAGCCACCACGCCGCCGCCGCCCCCTCGAGCGTGGGGACCACCTGCATGCCCGGGGTCTCGGCCGACCCGCCGACCTGCTCGTGGACCCGGCGCACGGTCGCGGCGATCTCGACGCCGTCGTCGGTCTTGATGACCAGCACCGTCCCGACCGGCATCGGGGTGCCGTGGTCGAGGTAGCCGCTGCCGGCGCGGATCGCATGCAGCTTGACGCGGCGGCCCACGTCGAGGCCGCGCCACGTCAGGTCGACGAAGGCGTCGCTCATCGCGCGCGACGGTAACATGACCGGCCGAGCCCGCGCGCGGCGGCGGGCGCGGCCAGGGTTTGACAGCCGGGCCGACCCCGGGGAAAGTGCCGACCCGTGGGAATGTCCGACTGGCTCCGCCGCCGCCTCGACCGAGCCGTCGAACATCGGCTCGGTGAGGACGTCAGCTCGCGCACGCGCGCGCTGGTCCTCCGCGGCAACGAGTACGGCTACGACTCGTATGGCCTGGGCCGCGACCACCTCAAGATGGCGGCGCTGCTGGCCGGCTGGGTCTACCGCCACTACTTCCGCGCCGAGTCGTTCGGCATCGAGCACATCCCGACCAGCGGGCGGGTGCTGTTCATCTCCAACCACTCCGGCCAGCTGCCGTTCGACGGCCTGGTGATCAGCGCCGCCTGCTTCCTCGAGCCGCCCCAGCCGCGCCTGGTCCGCTCGATGATCGAGCACTTCGTGCCCACGGTGCCGTTCGCCAGCTACCTGCTGGCCCGGTGGGGCCAGATCATCGGCACGCCCGAGAACTGCCGGCGCCTGCTCGAGGACGACGAGGCGATCCTGGTCTTCCCCGAGGGCGCGCGCGGCATCTCCAAGCCGTTCTCGCGCCGCTACCAGCTCGAGCAGTTCGGGGCCGGGTTCATGCGCCTGGCCCTGGCCACCAACACGCCGATCGTCCCGGTCGCGGTGATCGGCGCCGAGGAGCAGGCCCCGGCGATCAACCTCAAGCCGCTGGCCCGGCTGTTCGGCTCGCCGTCGTTCCCGGTCGTGCCCTACCCGCCGTTCGTGCCGCTGGTGCCGCTGCCGGTCAAGTACCGGCTGTACTTCGGCGAGGCCATGACCTTCACCGGCGATCCCGACGACGACGAGGACGTGCTCGAGGACATGGTCAAGTCGGTCAAGCACCGCATCGAGTCGATGATCCACCTCGGCCTCCGCGAGCGGAAGCATGTCTTCTGGTAACCGCAAGGTCGTGATCACCGGGATCGCCGGCCGCCTCGGCCGCGTGGTCGCGCGCCACCTCCACCACGACGCCCGCTTCACGATCGAGGGCCTCGATCGCCGGCCGTTCCCCGACAAGCCCAAGGACATCGTCCACCACCAGGTCGACCTGCGCAGCAAGAAGGCGCGCGACATCTTCCGCGCCGGCGACGTCGACGCCCTGGTCCACATGGGCGTGATGCACGATCCGCGGCGCACGCCGGCCGAGCTGTACTCGTGGAACGTCGGCGGCACCGCCAAGCTGTTCGAGTACGTCCAGGCCTATGGCGTGCCCAAGGTTGTCGTGCTGTCGAGCGCCAACGTCTACGGCCCGCGCCCCGAGAACCCGCAGTTCCTGACCGAGGACGCCCCGCTCCTGGCCGCGCAGCGGTTCCCGCAGATGCGCGACCTGGTCGAGATCGATCACATCGCGTCGACGTTCTTCTGGAAGGCGCGCGATGTCGACACCTGCATCCTGCGCCCGGTCCACATCCTCGGCCGGGTCCACAACGCGCCGTCCAACTACCTGCGCCTCGATCCGACCCCGACCCTGCTCGGCTTCGATCCGATGGTCCAGGTGCTGCACGAGCGCGACGTCGCCGAGGCGGTCGCGTGCGCCCTCGCGCCCGGTGCGCGCGGGATCTACAACGTCACCGGCCCCGGCGAGGTCCCGCTGTCGGTGATCCTGCGCGAGCTGGGCCGGCGGACGATGCCGATCCCGCACCCGCTGGCCAGGCCGCTCTACTCGCTGGCGTTCCGGATGGGCCTGTCGAGCTATCCGGTGCCCGAGCTCGACTTCATCCGCTACGTCTGCATGGTCGACGGCTCGCGCGCCGAGCGGGAGCTCGGGTTCCGCCCGCGCGCGACCCTGCGCGAGACCATCCGCGCCGTCGACGATCCGCAGTAGCCGACGCTGCGCGTCGAACGCCGGGGTTGCCGGGCTTGAACGATCGCGGGGGCTGCGGGTACCTCCGCCCGAACCGTGCGATGGAATCTCCGCGACCGGCCACCTACCGCTTGGATGTGGCGCCGTGACTCACAGGGGTGTGAACCCGTTGCTACACCCGCGCGTGTACCCGGGTTGACGCTGGGGGGAACAGACCGGGGAGCGGGGCTCGTGCGTGGGACTCCCCCACGGGGACGAGACGTGATCCATCGCGCGATCCAGGCCGATCGATTCGACGCGCTGTCCGAAATCCCGGACGTTTCTGTCATGGACCGGGCGCCGGCGACGGATTTTCGTCGCTTTGCCCGCCGGGGAACCCCGAGATTCCGGCCGGTTCGATCTCCTTGCCGTTCTGGCACGACGACTGCTTAGGTCGTTGCCACAACTTCCACCCGCACCAGCCTCTCTCGCAGACACCCGGAGGACGTCATGACCAAGCTGCTCGCGTGTATGGGCCTCGCAATGGGCCTCGCATCAACGGGATGCACTCTCTACTTCGGCGAGGATCACGACGACGACGTCCAGGTGACCACCTATTGCGAAGGCACGGGGCCGGCGACCACCTGCTACACCTGCTACACGCAGCCGGACGGCTACCAGGAGTGCTTCCCGGACAGCTACGGCTGCACCAGCGACAACACCTGCGCCCCCGGCTGCTACTGCGACGAGGGTAGCGGCATCTGCGAGGAGGCCGGCTACTGCGGGAGCGACGCCGAGTGCGGCTACGGGATGGAGTGCGACTGCTCCGGGTCCTGCGTGCCGGCCAACACCGCGACCCGTACCTGCGAGCCGACCCCGCCGCCTCCGCCGCCGCCCCCGCCGCTGACCTGCAACACCGACGTCGACTGCGCCGCCGGCTGCTACTGCGAGAACGGCGTCTGCGAGGAGAGCTCGGTCTGCACCAGCGACAGCCAGTGCCCGGTCGGCCAGACCTGCGATGAGCCGCGCGGCACCTGCAT
>DATLLN010000369.1:0-6006 GCA_035537835.1 Gaiellales bacterium | reverse complement strand
TCCTGGCTCTCGGCCCTCCCGGCAGCCGCCAGGCCGGCCTCCCGCGCCTCCTCCCGGGTTTCGGTCTTGCGCTGCTCGCCCAGCGGGAACCAGACGCGCGCCAGGATCTCCGTGGAGACCGAGGCCAGCATGTACGACTGGTCCTTCGCCGGATCGGCGCCACGGGCCAGCAGCGCGCGGCCGTCGCGGCGGACGACGCGGGCGTAGTGGCCGGTCGCCAGCCGTGGCGCCCCGATCCGGTCGGCGAACCCGATCAGCGCATCGAAGCGGAACGAGCCGTTGCAGCGCACACATGGGTTCGGCGTGAGGCCGCGCCGGTGGGCGCCCACGAACTCCTCGACCACAGCCCGGCGGAACCCCTCGCGCAGGTCGAGCGTGACGTGCGGCACGTCCAGCGCGTGGCAGGCCGACCGCGCCGCCCGAACGGACGACGGCGAACAGCAGGCGCGCTCGGAGTCCGGCGCGGCGGGGTCGATCCACAGCCGCAGCGTCACGCCGACCGGCTCGTGGCCGGCCTCGACCGCCTTCAGCAGCGCGACCGCCGAGTCCACCCCGCCGCTCATCGCGACCGCGATCCGGCCGTCCGCCAGTGGCAGTCGCCCGTCCTGGAGCGCCGCGGCGATCGCCGCGTGCAGCGCATCGACGGCGACCGCGAGGCATTCCCGGTTGCCCTCCCGCGGGGTCAGCGCGGCGTCCAGGTCGGACTGACCGATCCGCGCGGCGTCCAGCAGGTCGCGGCCCTCGACCAGTTCGCAGAGCAGCGCCGCGGCCGCCGTGCCGTGGGGACAGGCCAGCGAACGGTGGCGCGCCTCCGTGACGGTGTCGTCCTCGACCCGCAGTTCGATCTCGACGGTGTCGCCACAGGCGGCGTCGCCCGCTCGGCCAACGGCGCCGTGCGGAACGAGCTCGCCGGCCCGGGAGGCATCCAGCGCATGGCGGATGACGGCGTCGGAATACATCAGGCCAGCGCGCCCGAGCGGAGGCGAAGGACGATCGCCCGGAGGGCCTCCAGGAAGCCGTCGATCTCGGCCCCGGTGGTGTGCGGGCCGATGGTCACGCGGATCACGGCGCGGGCCTCGTCCGGGGTCATCCCCTGCGCGACCAGCGCGGCGCTGGGCTCCATCGAGCCCGCCGAGCAGGCCGACCCGGCCGAGACCTCGTAGCCCGCCTCGTCCAGGGCGAGCACGACCAGGTCGGCGCGCAGCCCGTCGATCCGCAGCAGCACGTGGCCGGGCAGCCGCGAAGCGCCGGCGGACACCACGGGCACCGCCCCCACTCCGGCCTCGAGGCGATCACGCAGCCGCCGGCGGCCATCGCGACGCTCACGCGACGCGGCCAGCGCGGCGGCGAACCCGACGATGCCGGGCACGTTCTCGGTGCCCGACCGGTGCCCGGCCTCCTGGCCGCCGCCCCAGATCAGCGGCCGCAGCCGCCCCGGGTCACGTGCGATCAGGGCGCCGACGCCCTTCGGGCCCTGCACCTTGTGGGCCGAGAGCGCCATCGTCTCCGCGCCCGAAGCGGCGAACGAGATCGGGATCGACGCAGCGGCCTGGACGGCGTCGACGTGCAGCGGCACCCCGTGCGACGCCGCGATCGCGGCGAGCTCGGCGACCGGCTGGACGACGCCGGTGACGTTGTTGGCCCACATCGCGCATGCGACGCGGTCGTCCGCGCGCACCAGCTGGGCGAACGCCGCGGGATCGATCACGCCGTTCACGTCGACCGGAGCCCACCCGACCTCGAAACCCTGGCGTGCGAGCTCCTCGGCCGGCGCCCGGACGGCCGGGTGCTCGATCACGCTGCACACCAATCTGCCCAGCGGCCGGCCGCAGAGCCCGAACACCGCCTGGTTGTCGGCCTCCGTGCCGCCCGAGGTGTAGACGATCTGCTCCGGCCGGCAGCCCAGCAGCTCGGCCATCGTCCGGCGTGCGCCCTCGATCGCCGTGCGAGCCTCGCGGCCCATCCGGTGCGGCTCGGACGGGTTGCCGAAGCGGGAGGACAGGAATGGCTCCATTGCCTCCTGCGCCTCCGTGCACAGCGGCGACGTCGCCGCGTGATCGAGGTACACGCTGCTCATGGCAGGGAGCGTAGACGGGCAAGCCGGCGCCTGAGGCTTGGCGGTCGGCCACTTTCAGGATACTTCGACCGCTCCGACCATCGCCTCTGCGCTGGAGGTGTCGCACGACGTAAACGAGGTGCGCTTGTCAAAATGACGCCGGCAGGACCCAGACTAGCGAACCGTGCACAATTGTCGAGCATGCGCGTGAAAACATTGATCGGGGTGCTGGTGGCGGCGGCCATGCTGGCGGTGGCCGCCGGCCCGCCGGAAGCCGCGCCGAAGCCGCACCCGCCGCATCACCAGTCGGTCGGGCCGCGCTCCGGGCAGTACACGCACATGCCGACGCCGTTCTCCGACCGCTTCTGAAAAAACGGGGTCTGGCCCCGTTTTTTCACGTCGGCGGTGCGACGACGCGCAGCCCGACCTCGGTCAGCTGCGCCGCCGAGACCTCGCTGGGCGCGCCGGTCAGCGGGTCGGCGCCGCCCTGGCCCTTGGGGAAGGCGACCACCTCACGCAGCGAGTCGGCGTCCGCCAGCAGCATGGCCAGCCGGTCGAGCCCGAAGGCGATCCCGCCGTGCGGCGGCGCGCCCATCGACAGGGCGCGCAGCAGGAACGAGAAGTTCTGCTCGGCCCGCTCCTGGCTGATCCCCAGCAGCTCGAAGATCCGCCGCTGCACCTCCGGCCGGTGGTTGCGGATCGAGCCGCCGCCGATCTCGTTGCCGTTCAGCACCAGGTCGTACTGGCACGACCGGGCGGCGGGCGGGTCGGCGTCGAACGTCTCCAGGAACTCGGGAGCGGGCGCCGAGAACGGGTTGTGCGCGGCCTTCCAGCGGTTCTCGTCGGGCAGCCACTCGAACATCGGAAATCCGGTGACCCAGAGGAACTCCCAGCCGTCGCCGACCAGGCCGAGCCGCTCGCCGAGGTGCAGGCGCAGCGGCCCGAGCACGCGCACCGCTGCCTCCTCTGCGTCGGCCACCAGGAAGATCGTGTCGCCGTCGGTCGCGTCGACCGCGGCGACGATCCCGTCCAGCTCCGCCTGCGACAGGAACTTGGCGATCGGGGAGCGGATCTCGCCGCCCGCCACCTGCAGCCAGGCGACGCCCTTGCCACCCCACGTCTTGGCGAACTCGACCAGGTCGTCGAAGTCCTTGCGCGAGAACTCGAGCGCGCCCGGCGCCGCGAACCCGCGGACGACGCCGCCGCTCTCGATCACGCCGCCGAACGCCTTGAACTCGGTGCCGCGCAGCGCGTCGGTGACGTCGGCGATCTCGCAGCCGAACCGCAGATCGGGCTTGTCCGAGCCGTAGCGCAGCGTCGCCTCGTCCCAGCTCATCCGCCGGAACGGCGTCCGGAGCTCGATGCCCAGCACCTCGCGCCACACCTTCGCCCACAGCTCCTCGAGCAGCGAGAACAGCTCGTCCGCCTCGAGGAACGCCATCTCGATGTCCAGCTGCGTGAACTCCTGCGTGCGGTCGGCGCGGGTGGCCTCGTCGCGGAAGCACTTGGCGATCTGGTAGTAGCGCTCGAACCCGGAGATCGCGTACAGCTGCTTGAACGTCTGCGGCGACTGCGGCAGCGCGTAGAACTTGCCGGGGTGGCTGCTGGTCGGCACCACGAACTCGCGCGCGCCCTCCGGCGTCGACTTGTAGAGGATCGGCGTCTCCAGCTCCCAGAAGTCGTTGTCCTCCATGTGCCGGCGGATCGTCTGCGTCAGCTTGAACCGCGTCCAGATGTTGTGCCGCATGCGGCCGCGCCGCAGGTCGAGGTAGCGGTGGTGGAGCCGCAGCGACTCGTCGACGCCCTCCTCGTCCAGCTGGAACGGCAGCACGCCGGCGCGGGCGAGCACGGTCAGCCTGTCGGCGCGCACCTCCACCTGGCCGGTGGGCAGCTTGGGGTTGATCGTCTCGGGCGACCGGGGCGCGACCACGCCCTCCACCTGCACGACGAACTCGTTGCGCAGCTCGTGCGCCGTCGCATGCGCTTCGGGCTGGTCGGCCGGGTCGAACACCAGCTGGACGAGCCCGGCGCTGTCGCGCAGGTCGACGAAGACCAGGCCGCCGTGGTCGCGCCGGCGGGCGACCCAGCCCGCCAGGGTCACACGGCTGCCGGCATCCGCCGCCCGCAGCTCGCCGCCCAGCCTCGTCCGGTAGCTCATCCGATCAGCTCCTCCAGCAGCCCGTCCAGCGGCACCGTCCGCTGGTCGCCGCTCGTCATATCACGCACGGCGACCTCGCCGCGCGACCACTCGTCCTCGCCCGCGATGACCACGCGCTCCGCGCCGCGCTTGGACGCCCACTCGAGGATCCGGCGCAGGCTGCGGCCGCCGAACGCCGCCTCGCAGTGCACCCCGTGCTCTCGCGCCTCGTCCATCAGCGCGTGTATCCGCGGCGCCGCGTCGGCCGCGAGGATGGCGAACGCCGTCCAGCCGCGGTCGGGCGCAGGCATCTCCCCCGCCACCTCGGCAACGCGCTCGACGCCGGATCCGAAGCCGATGCCCGGCGTGGGCGGACCGCCCAGCTCCTCGGCCAGGCCGTCGTAGCGGCCGCCGCCGCCGATCGTCGCCTGCGCGCCCAGCTCGCCGGACACGAACTCCCACGCGGTGCGGGTGTAGTAGTCGAGCCCGCGCACCAACGTGTGGTCGAGCCGATACGGCACGCCGCGCGCGTCCAGGTATCCGCGGACAGCGGCGAAGTGCACCGCGCACTCCTCGCACAGGTGATCGGTGATCTTCGGCGCTTGCGCCAGCACCGACTGGCAGCTCTCGCGTTTGCAGTCGAGCACCCGCAGCGGGTTCGTGTGACGGCGCTCGCGGCACTCGTCGCACAGCTCGTCGGCGTGCTCGTCGAGGAAGGCGACCAGCAGCTCGATGTAGGCCGGCCGGCACTTGGCGTCGCCGATCGAGTTCAGCTGCAGCTCGACCGCGCGCGCGCCGACGCGCCGGTACCACCGGTGCTGCAGCCCGATCACCTCGGCGTCCACCGCCGGATCCTCCGACCCGACGACCTCCACACCGAACTGGTAGTGCTCACGAAACCGCCCCCGCTGCACGCGGTTGTAGCGGAACATCGGTGCCAGGTACCACAGCTTCACGGGCTGCGGCTGGCGGCTCATCCCGTCCTCGATGTAGGCGCGGATCACGCCCGCCGTGCCCTCGGGGCGCAGGGTCAGCGACCGGTCGCCGCGATCGGTGAATGTGTACATCTCCTTCTTGACGACGTCCGACTCCTCGCCCGACGTGCGTGCGAACACACGCGTGTCCTCGAACGTCGGGGTGACGATCTCGCCGAAGCCGGCCGCCTCGAACAGCCCGCGTGCCTGCTCGACGATCCACCGCCTGCGGACGGCGTCCTCGCCCCACCAGTCCTTGGTGCCGGGCGGCCGCTGGTAGGTGCCGCTCATGCCCGCAGCGTCCCCAGGAACGGGTTGGTCTGGCGCTCGCGCTCGAGCGTCGTCGCCGGCCCGTGCCCCGAAGCGACGATCGTCTCACCGGGCAACGCGTCCATCAGCCGGCGGATGCTGGCGACCAGCGTGTCCATGTCGCCGCCCTCCAGATCGGTGCGGCCGATGCTGCCCGCGAAGATCACGTCGCCGGAGAAGACGATGCCGTCGGTCGCGTACGCGATCGACGCCGGCGAGTGGCCCGGCACCGAGAAGGTGCGGAACTCGATCCCGCCGATCCCGACGGTCTCATCCCCTTCCAGCAGGTGCTGCGGCTCGTACGGCGCGTCCTGGTGCTCACGCAGCCTGTCGGCCTCGCCGCGGGGCGCCCAGACCTCGACGTCGTAGGCGTCGACCACATCGGCGGGGTGAAGGGGCTGGCCGACGCGTACGACGTCGAGGTCTGGGCGCCGCGCGGCGAGGCCGACAGGCTGCGTGATCACCAGGACGCGCCGTATGAGCCGCAGCACCTGCTGGAGGGCGATGAGACCGTCGGGATCGCCGGGATC
>DATLLN010000368.1:0-4220 GCA_035537835.1 Gaiellales bacterium | reverse complement strand
GCCGCGGGGGCCCGGTGCGCGGCCGGCAGCTCCGAGCTGGTCGGGACCCCGAAGTCCGACGGCAGCAGCCGCGGCGGCAGCGGCATCGGCCTGTCGATCGTCCGCGAGCTGGTCCGCGCCCACGGCGGCGACATCGAGTACCGGCCCAACCCGGGCGGCGGCACCGAGTTCGCCCTGACCCTGCCGCCGGCGATCGACCTCGCGCCGCGCCCGGCGCCGCCGCCGCGGCTGCTGCCGTCGGACTTCGGGGTCCCGACCAGCTCGGAGCTGCCGGCCGCGCACCGGGCCCCCGCGGCCAGCGCCCAGGCGGTGATCGTGGTCGCCGAGGACGACTTCGCGCTGGCCGAGGCGATCGCCCGCCTGCTCGCCGAGGAGCACGTGGTCTACCTGGCCCACGACGGCGTGTCGGCGCTGTCGCTGATCGAGCAGCACCGCCCCGATCTCGTCGTCACCGACATCCAGATGCCGGGCATGGACGGCGTCGAGCTGACCCGCCGCCTGCAGGAGATCCCCGGCGGGCCGCCGCCGCCGGTGCTGGTGCTGTCGGCGCGCGCCGACCTCCAGGACCGCCTGGTCGGCCTCGCCGCCGGCGCGGTCGACTACCTGATCAAGCCGTTCGATCCGTCCGAGCTGCGGGCGCGGGTCCGCACCCAGCTCGCCCACCGCGCGCTCGGTCAGCGCCTGTTCCGCGCCGAGAAGCTGGCGTCGCTCGGCTCGTTGTCGGCCGGCCTGGCCCACGAGCTGCGCAACCCGGCCAACGGCATCGTCAACGCGGTCGGGCCGCTCAAGGAGCTGCTGCCGGCCGAGCTGGTCGCGCCCGATCAGCCGGTCAGCCAGCTGCTCGAGGTGATGACCGAATGCGCCGACCAGGTCGCATTCCTGTCGCGCCAGCTGCTCGGGTTCCGCCGCAGCGGCGACCTCGAGCTGAAGCGGGTGCCGATCACCGACGTCGTCACACGTGCGCTGTCGAACGCTTCCGCCGCGCTGACTGACGTGGAGCTACGTACGCGGCTGGACTACACCGGCGTGGTGCGGTGCTCGCCGCCGATGTTGACCCAGGTGCTGGTGAACCTGCTCGAGAACGGAGCCCACGCCGCCGGCCGAGGCGGCTGGATCGAGCTGGTCGTCGAGCGTGCGCACGGCCACATCTCGATCGACCTCGCCGACAGCGGCGCCGGGGTCGCACCCGAGCTCCGCGAGAAGATCTTCGAGCCGTTCTTCACCACCAAGCCCCCCGGCCAGGGCACCGGCCTCGGGTTGTCCACTTCTCGTGACCTGATCCACCGCCACGGAGGTACACTCGAGGTCCGGGTCAGGGGTGATCGCACCGTGTTTGCGGTCTCCCTGCCCGAGCCCCGAGAGGTGAGCTGATGTCGATCGAAACCGGCCCCCTGGTGCTGTATGTGGACGACGAGCGGCCCAATCGCATCGTCTTCGAGCGCGCGTTCGCCGCCAAGTTCCGGGTCAAGTCCGTCCCCGACGGCAACGAGGCGCTGGCCGTGCTGGCCCAGGACACGGTCGCGGTGCTGGTCACCGATCAACGGATGCCGGTGATGACCGGCGACGATCTGCTCCGCCGGGTCAAGCGCGACCACCCCGAGGTGGTGCGGGTGGTGATGACCGCCTACGCCGACATCGAGCCGATCCTCGCCGCGATCAACGAGGGCCTGGTCGCCCGCTACATCCTCAAGCCGTGGAACCGCGACGAGGTCGAGCAGCTGCTGCGCTGGGCGGTCGCCGCCTGGCAGTTCGCCCGCGACTCGGCCGCGCTGCAGCACCGCCTGCAGGAGACCGAGAAGCTGGCCACGCTCGGCAGCATCGTCGGCTCGGTGGTCCACGATCTCAACCAGCCGGTGGTCAGCATGCTGATGAACTGCGACCGGCTGAGCTACCTGGCCGGCGCGCTGCCGACCGTGGCGCGGCTCGCCGCGGGGGCCGCGCTGCCCGACGCCGAGCGCGAGGTCACCAGCGATCTGGTCGCCGAGCTGGCCGAGATCGCCAGCGAGCTGACCACCGGCGCCACCAACATGCGCAACATGATCGGCGACCTCCACCTGTTCCTGCGCGGCGGCCGCAAGGACACCAACGACGCCAGCGAGCCGGTGCCGGCGATCCGCCACGCGCTCGGCGCGGTGCAGGACGTCGCGGTGCGGGCGCGCGGCTTCCTCCGCTACGACGGCCCCGAGCAGCTGCCGGCCGTGCGCATGAGCTCGACCGAGCTGACCCAGGTCCTGATCAACGTGGTCCGCAACGCGGCCGAGGCGATCAGCGACCGCCGCGGCGGCGCCGGCTCGGTGGTGGTCAACGCCACCGTCGACGGCGGGGCGGTGCGGTTCGACGTCAAGGACGACGGCGTCGGCATCGCGCCCGAGGTCCTCGAGCGGATCGGGACGCCGTTCTTCAGCACCAAGCGCCAGGGCACCGGCCTCGGGGTGTCGCAGTGCCAGCGCCTGGTCGGCAAGGCCGGCGGCTGGTTCCGCATCTCGAGCGAGGTCGGCGCCGGCACCACCGTGACGTTCGCGGTGCCGGTGCGCGGCGACGCCTGAGCCGCGACGCCGAGCTCGGCTACGGCGACTTGCCGGACAGCTCGCGGACCGCGGCCAGCAGCGCGGCCAGGGTGACCGGCTTGCGCAGCGTCCGCTGCACGGCCGGCCCGTCCTCGACCGCCGACAGCACGCATACCGGGATCGTCGCCAGCGCCGGATCGGCGCGCATCTGGGCGACGACCTGCCAGCCGTCGAGGTTGGGCATCATCAGGTCGAGAAGGAGGACGCCAGGCCGCGCGGCGCGCAGGGCGGCCATGGCCTCGACGCCGTCGCGAACCACCTCGACCTCGAATCCCGCGTCGCGCAGGAGATCGGCCGTGACCTCGCGGAGCGCGTCATCGTCCTCCGCCAGGAGTACGTCGGCTCCCATTGGGACCAGCACAGCACGCAGCGGGAGTGGGCGCAAGCCGACGGTTGGAACCCCATGGATTCTCCGCACATAATCCCTGTACGACAGCCAGCACCGGCGCCTCCGGTCGTGAGCCCCGAGACGGGCGCGGACCGGCGGCCATGCGGTACAAGGGGGCGATGGCCGAGGTGCCGCTCCACCCCGCTCCCCTGCCGCGCGGCCTGTCCGTGGTCATCCCCTGCTACCGGAGCGAGGGCTCGCTGCCCCTGCTTGTCGAGGCGCTGCGCCCGGTCCTGACCGCCCACGCGCCGGCCTGGGAGATCATCCTGGTCAACGACGCGAGCCCCGATCGGACCGGCGCGGTGGCCGCCGAGCTGGCCGCGCGGTTCGCCGAGGTCGTCGCCATCGACCTGATGCGCAACTACGGCCAGCACGCAGCCCTGCTGTGCGGGATCCGCGCCGCGCGTTACGACGTCGTGGTGACCATGGACGACGATCTGCAGCACCCGCCCGAGGAGCTGCCGCGGCTCCTGGCCGCGCTCACCGATCGGATCGACGTGGTCTACGGGGCGCCGGCGCGCGAGCCGCACGGGCTCTTCCGCGGCGTGGCGTCGCGGATCACCAAGTGGGTGCTCGAGGGCGCGATGGGTGCGACCGCCCGCCGCGTCAGCGCCTGGCGGGTGTTCCGCACCCGGCTACGCGACGCGTTCCTCGACTTCCGCGGCTCGTTCGTGTCGATCGACGTGCTGCTGACCTGGGGCACCCAGCGGTTCACCCACGTCGTGGTCCGCCACGATCCGCGCAAGATCGGCACGTCGAACTACACGCTGCGCAAGCTGGTCACCCACGCGCTCAACATGATGACCGGCTTCTCGACCATCCCGCTCCAGCTCGCCAGCTGGATCGGCTTCGTCCTGACCGGCTTCGGCCTGGTGGTGATGGCGTTCGTCCTGATCCGCTACGCCGTCGCCGGCGGCAGCCCGCCCGGCTTCCCGTTCCTGGCCTGCATCATCTCCGTGTTCTCGGGCGCGCAGCTGCTCTGCCTCGGCATCATCGGCGAGTACCTCGGGCGCGCGCACTTCCGCCTGCTCGACCGGCCGCCGTACGTGGTCCGCGGCGCGCGCGGCGCCGGCGAGCCGGCTCAGGGCGCCGATCCCAGCGAGGCGCCGTTCGGGTAGAGCTTGTTGAAGCCGAGATCGCAGCCGTGGGCAGAGAAGCCGAGCGCGAGGTGCAGCCGCATCGCGCCGAGGTTGGCCGCCGAGACGCGGGTGTCGATCGCCCGCACGCCGCGCTCGCGCAGGTCGGCGATCACGCCGACCCAGAAC
>DATLLN010000367.1:0-4634 GCA_035537835.1 Gaiellales bacterium | reverse complement strand
GCACGAGAACGTCGGCGAGGGCGAGATCGGCGAGCGCATGGCCGCCTTCCTCGGATGCCCGCGGCTGCAGGAGCTCCCCGCGGTGATGGAGACCGCCGGCCAGGACGGCCACGGCCCGGGGGCCGCGGACATGAAGACCCTGCGCCGCCTGCACAGGAAGGGCGTACGGCAGTGGGCGAAGCTGGCGTCCTCGAGATAGGCGCCGAGCGGCCGCTTCCGCTCTCGGAGCTGCGCTTCCGGTTCAGCCGCAGCGGCGGGCCGGGGGGCCAGCACGTCAACACCTCCAGCACGCGCGTCGAGCTGGTGTTCGACCTGGAGGGATCGCCGTCGCTGTCCTCCCGCGAGCGGGCGCTGGCCCGCCGCCGGCTGCGCACCCGGCTGGATGCCGACGGCCAGCTGCGGATCGTGGCCCAGGACGAGCGCAGCCAGACCCGCAACCGCAGCCTCGCCGTCGAGCGCTTCACCGACGCGATGCGCGCCGCGCTGGCGCCGCCGCCACCGCCCCGCCGGCCGACCCGGCCGTCCGCCGCCGCCCGCGAGCGGCGGCTGCACAGCAAGCGGCGCGACAGCCAGACGAAGCGCGGCCGGCGGCCGCCCTCGGCCGACGACTGACCCGCTATCCGTGGACGACGACCGGCGCGCCCAGCGGCACGGTCTTCTGCAGCAGGCGCAGCGCCGCCGTGCCGACCCGCACGCAGCCGAGGCTGGCATAGGCGCCGATCGACGACGGGTTGTCGGTGCCGTGGATCGCCACCTGGTCGCCGCCCGTCCACCCGTCGGGCAGCCCGGCGGTCTGGTGCGCCGACAGGCCGAGCGCGAAGTCCCCGTACGGGCCGCCGGACTGGAAGTTCACGCGATCGGTGACGCTGAAGCGGCCGCGCGGCGTCGGGCTGGTCGGCAGCCCGGCCGCGACCGGGAAGGTGCCGAGCGTCCGCGCGCCGTCCTTCACGGACAGGGTCAGGGAGCTGACGTCGACCTCCACCTCGACTCTCGTCCAGCGCAGCTCGAGCCGGCGGAGGTCGACCCGGGCCAGGTGCGAGCGCGGATCGCCGGGCACCAGGGCCCAGCCGACGTGCCCGCGGTGGCGGACGATCAGCAGCCAGGTCTGCGATCCCAGCGCCGTCCAGGGATGCACCTTCCCGGCGGTTGTCCGGATCGTCTGCTCGACCCGCCCGATCAGGTGGTGCGGCTCCGCGGGCGCCGCGGGGAGCGACCACGCCGCCTTGCGGTGGGACGCGACGGGTGCCGGATGGTTGGCGGTGGCCGCCGCCGCGGCCGGCGTGGCGGGGGCGTCAGCGTCAGCGTCAGCGTCGCCGCGGGACTGCAGCACGACGGCAGACCCGGCGCCGACCAGCACCGCGGCGAGCAGCAGGAGCCTGAAAATCATGTGCGGTCGTTGACCTGGATGCGGAAGCTCGTGGCGTCGGGCCGCTCGTGGAACTCGGGGTTCACGCAGCCCATCGGCTCCTCGCGGTGCTCGTAGGCGCGCTCCACCTCTCCGCTGCAGATCGCCAGCGGTTCGCGCACCGCGCGGATCGCGCCGAAGCCGTTACGCCGCCGGCGCGCCCGCTGCAACAGCTCGAGATCGATCTCGGCCGCGAAGACCTTCTGCATGCACCCCACATAGCGGCGCCCGAACTGCTCATGGGCATACAGGAACGGACATCCCTGCTCGAGGCACCGCTGGGGATGGACGACCTTCTGGCAGACGACACCGCACCTCCTGCACTCCACCTCGGATGAGGCTGGCGCGATCGGGAGCCGTTGCCGGATTCCGCCCATGGCTCAAGTCTACCGCCCACCCCTACGGGAAGAACACCCCCGTCCCGGACGTCTGATGGGCAACACGCGAGCTCGGTTTGCCGTCCCGGTTGATCACGATCCTCCCCGATCCCGACCGCCGGAGGTCAGCCGAGGGACCGGGCGACGCTGACCACGTCAAGCGGCTCCTTCGCGATCGCTCCGGCGAGGGTCTGATCGCCCTCGTCGGAGCGGTAATACGTGGCCAGGCAGGTGTGCATGCCCAGCGCCGCGGGACCCTGGACGTCCTCGAGCACCCGGTCGCCCACGAACAGCGCGCGGCCCGGCTCGACACCGAGATCGTCCAGCACGACGCGGTAGATGCGCGGGTCGGGCTTGCGTACGCCCAGCTCCGACGAGAACACGGCCGAGTCGATCAGCCCGGCGATCCCGTGGAGGGCGAGGTCCTCGCGCATGAACTCGCCGGGATCGAACGCGTTCGAGACGAGCCCGATCCGCAGGCCATCGGCGCGCAGCGTCTCCAGCAGCTCGACGGACTGCGGGTGCAGCTCTCGGGCGGGCGCCCAGGTACGGTGCTCCGCGCGCAGCGCCTCGTACAGCGCCGGGCCGTCCGTGTCGACGCCGCCCTCCGCGAGCACGGCGGCCATCAGCTCCTGGTAGACCACCTCCGCGTTCTCCGGAAGCTCACTGCGGACGGCCTCGAAGTGCCGCCAGAAGCCGTCGACGAACAGCTGGGGATCGGCGTCCACCGCCAGCGCGTCGAGCAGCGCCCGCACCGCCCCCTCGTGCGTCCGCTCCTCGTAGCGGAACGCGAACAGCGTGTCGCCGTAGTCGAACAGGGCCGCGTCGAGCGCCACCTCAGTCGAACTCGTGGCGGACGACCAGCCGCTTGGCGGCCAGTGCCTCGTCCGGCCGGCTGACAGGCCGTGAGTGTGGAGCGTCCTTCAGCTGCTGCGGATCGTCCGCCGCCTCGGCGGCGATCGCCAGCATCGCCTCGCAGAACTCGTCGAGGGTCTCCACGGCCTCGGTCTCCGTCGGCTCGATCATCATCGCCTCGGGGACGACCAGCGGGAAGTAGACCGTCGGCGGGTGGAAGTTGTGGTCCATCAGCCGCTTGGCGACGTCCAGCGCGGTGACGCCGTGCTCGCGCTTGAGGTTGCGAGCCGAGAGCACGAACTCGTGCATGCACAGGCGGTCGTACGGCAGCTCGTACGCATCGCGCAGCCGCGCCAGCAGGTAGTTGGCGTTGAGCACCGCCGTCTCCGACATCTCGCGCAGCCCCGGCCCCCACATCCGGATGAAGGCGTAGGCCCGCACAAACACGCCGAACGGCCCGCCGAACCCGCGCACCCGGCCGATCGACTTCGGCCGTTCGTGATCCAGCCGGTACGTGCCGCCGTCGCGGACGACCACGGGCGTCGGCAGGTACGGCTCGATGATGTCGCGGACGGCGACCGAGCCCGCGCCGGGCCCGCCCCCTCCGTGGGGCTGCGAGAACGTCTTGTGCAGGTTGAAGTGCAGGATGTCGAAGCCCATGTCGCCGGGCCGCGAGATCCCGCACACCGCGTTCAGGTTCGCGCCGTCGTAGTAGAGCAGGGCGCCCGCGTCGTGGAAGATCGCCGCGATCTCGGTGATCCGCTCCTCGAACAGGCCCAGCGTTGAGGGGTTCGTCAGCATCAGGCCCGCCGTCTGCGGGCCGACCTTCGCCCGCAGGTCGTCGACGTCGATGTTGCCGCGCTCGTCGACCTGCACCTTGACCAGCGTGTAGCCGGCCATGGCAACGCTTGCGGGGTTGGTGCCGTGCGCGGTGTCGGGGATGACGATTTCGCGTCGCTGGTCCAGCTCGCCACGATCGGCGAAGTACGCCCGCATCAGCGTCAGCCCGGTCAGCTCACCCTGCGAGCCGGCCGCCGGCTGGAGGGTGACGGCGTGCAGCCCGACGATCTCCGCCAGGATCTCCTGTAGCCGCCACATCAGCTCCAGCGCGCCCTGGCAGTCCTCCTCCTCCTGGTAGGGGTGCAGGTCGCGGAAGCCGGGCAGGCCGACCACGCGCTCGTTGACGCGCGGGTTGTACTTCATCGTGCACGAGCCGAGCGGATAGAAGCCCGTGTCGATGCCAAAGTTGCGCTGCGAGAGGCCCGTCCAGTGGCGCACGAGCTCGGGCTCGGCGAGCTCGGGCAGACGCGGCGGCTGCGAGCGTCCCAGCCCCTCCGGCACCTCGGGCACGGGCAGCCCCGGGTCGGGCACGGTGCCCGCCCTGCGTCCCGCCTGCGAGCGCTCGTAGATCAGCTTCATGCCGGCACCTCGGCGAGCACGTCCGACAGCACCTCGGCCAGCCGCTCGATGTCCGCGACCGTGCGCTTCTCGGTCAGCGCGACCATGATGGCGTCGTCCAGGCCTTCGTAGTCGCGGCCGATCCGATAGCCGGGATGCACGCCCCGGCGCTTGGCGGCGGCGATCACCTCGCCGGCCGGCCGGCCGGTGCGCACGCAGAACTCGTGCGACGTCGGCTGGTCGAACGCCGGCGGCAGGCCCAGCTGCTGCTTGGCGTGCTCAGCCAGGGCCATCGACCGCTCCCCCACCTCGCGCAGCCCCTGCGGCCCCAGCCACGACAGCGTGACCAGGCCGGCCAGCGCCAGCAGCGTCTGGTTGGACGTGATGTTCGACGTCGCCTTCTCCCGGCGGATGTGCTGCTCGCGGGTCTGCAGAGTGAGCACGAACGCCCGCTCGCCGTGGCGGTCGACCGTCTCCCCGACGATCCGACCCGGCAGCTGGCGGGCGTAGTCCATGCGCGCCGCGAGGAAGCCGTAGTGCGGGCCACCGTACGACAGGTAGTTGCCCGCGCTCTGCCCCTCGCCGATGGCCATCGCGCA
>DATLLN010000366.1:0-7662 GCA_035537835.1 Gaiellales bacterium | reverse complement strand
TGGCGAGGACGGCAGCACCGGCGACGGCAGGGCGAGCAGGACGAGCACGGTGAGCACGAACTGCACCGCCTGTCCCGCGGCGCGCTCCCATGCGACGGCCCGCAGACCGCGACCGACGTTGCCCGCATCTCGCCCGTGGCTGACGCCACGGTGAACGTCTCCGACGACGCCGCCGGGGAGCGTCAGGTTGAGGAACACCGACCGGTAGTAGGCCGCAACGGCCGTGCGCAGCGCGGTGGCCGGCGACGTCCGCGACGTCCTGCTGGCCCCGAAGGCCCTGCCCGCCATCGCACTGGCGTCGGCGCTGGTCGTGCTCGGCCATGCGGTCACCTTCCTGATCGCCGCCCGGACGGCGGGCGCCACGGCGCCGGCGTCCCGGATGCTGCCGCTGGCGATGCTCGCGATGCTGGCCATGGTGCTGCCAAGCGTCGCCGGGTATGGGCCACGCGAGGGCGGGACGGCGTGGGCGTTCGCCGCGGCCGGGCTGGGAGCGGAACAGGGCGCCGCCACCGCCGTCGTGTACGGCGTCATGGTGCTGGTCGCCAGCCTGCCGGGCGCGCTCGTCCTCGCGGCGGCCTGGCTCCCGCGCGCCGGGCGCCCACGGCGGCCCGACTCGCCGCTCCCGTGCCGGGCGGCCGTCGTGGACGGAGCCGCCGATGGGTGACCGCCCGTACACACTGCTCAGCTGCAGCGTCTCGATCGACGGCTACATCGCCGGCGTGGCGTCGCGGCTGCTGCTGTCGAACGACGCCGACTTCGACCGGGTCGACGCCGTCCGCGCCTCCTGCGACGCGATCCTGGTCGGCGCGGCCACCGTGCGGATCGACAACCCGCGGCTGCTGGTGCGCTCCCGGGCACGCAGGGACGCGCGGACGGCGCGGGGGCTCGCCCCGTCGCCGATGAAGGTGACCGTCACCCGACGGGCCGAGCTGGACGCGCGCGCCGACTTCTTCACCACCGGCGACGCCGAGAAGCTCGTCTACTGTGCGAGCCCGCGCGTGCCCGCCGCCCGCACGAAGCTGGAGCCGCTCGCGACCGTCGTCGACGGCGGCGACACGGTGGCGATGCGACGGCTGAGCACCGACCTGGCGGATCGCGGCGTGCAGCGGTTGATGGTCGAGGGCGGCGGCAAGGTGCACACGCAGTTCCTGACCGACGACCTCGTGGACGAGCTGCAGCTGGTGGTGTCGCCGTTGTTCGTCGGCGACTCCCAGGCTCCGAGGTTCGTGCGCGACGGCCGCTTCCCGTGGAATTCGGCCCGGCGGGCAAAGCTCGCCGAGGTCCGGCAGATCGGGGACGTGGTGCTGCTGCGCTACGCCCTCTCGCCGCGGTTCCAGGACGAGTGACCGAGCAGACCGGTGCCGCGCCACGCCCAGCTGCGGCGCCGCTGGAACGGCGTCTCGAAGACCGACGAGAAGACCCGCGCAAACCCGATCGTCAGGGGTACCACCAGGATCAGCAACACGACGAACGCAGGAACCCCCTGCCGGACGCGGCCGGCCACGACCCGCTCGTACACGACGACGACGATCGGGCCGTGCGTGAGGTACAGGCTGTAGGACGACAGGCCGAGGTTGCGTATCGGCCGCGCGTCGAGCAAGCGCAGCAGCGGAGCCGGATGGCCGGTCGCCAGACCGGCGAGCAGGCACCCGACCGCCGGGCCCAGGGCGAGGTCGACCCAGAACAGGTGGTCGAGCGTCCACACCGAGCCCTGCCACCAGATGGTCGCGAGCACGGGCGCCGCGGCGGCGAGCGCGAGCGGTGCCCATGGCCACGACCTGCGAGCCGCGCCCGCCCCGACGACGCCGGCGCAGAGGACGCCGACCGCGAACAGCGTGACCAGATCGGGTGGCGACTGGATCACCAGCACGTCCAGACGGGGGACGTGCGGACCCAGGATCCCGACCGTCGCGACGACGAGCGTGGTCGTGGAGAGCATGACGACGGCGCCCCACCGGCGGATCATCAGCAGCAGCACCGGGAACAGGATGTACAGCTGGGCCTCAACGGCGATCGACCAGAACGACCGGTTGGGACTCGGCGCGCCGACGAGGTTCTGCACCAGCAGGCCGTTGACGCCGACCGACTTCGCATCGGGTGCTGGCTCCCCCGGCGGCGCGACGACCAGCCAGGCCACCACGAGGCTGAACGCGAGGGCGGCCCAGTACGCGGGGAGGATGCGCCAGGCCCGCCGGCGTGCGAACCGGGAGATCCCGTCGAGCCGCCACCCCCGGCGAGCCGGCGACAGGGCCAGCGAGAACCCCGACAGCACGATGAACACGACGACCGCGAACCGGCCGTAGATGAACCAGCCGGCCCAGAACGGCGCCCGGTCCACCGGGTAGCCGGGAAATGCCCGCAGGAAGACGTGGTTCACCACGACGAACAGCGCGGCCAGCCCACGGACGCCGTCGAGGCCGATCAGGCGCTGCGGTGGAGGACCGGCGACCGGGGGTGTCGGGGTCGCGCGCGCCCGCTCCAGCACACTCATGAGGCGCTACGCGGGCGGCGCCGACCCGAACGTGCGGAAGAAGCGGTCGCGAAACGCGCTCATCGGCCAGGTCGGTGCCTGTGAGGTGGGGCGCATGCCGTCCACCCAGCCCCATCCCTGGACGCGGCGCATCACCGCGGGGTCGTGGGCGATGATCGAGATCGGCACGTCGTGGCTGGCGTCCAGGCCGCTGACGACGGTCGCCGGCTGGTGATCGCCGAGCACGACCATCACGAGGTTCTTGCCGCCGTAGTGCTGCACGTACGAGAACAGCGTGCGCAGGGTGTACTCGACCGACCGGGCGTAGCCCTCCGTGGTGTTCCTGGCACCGGTGATGTCGACCGGCAGTTTGTTGTAGATCGAGCCGTCGCCGACCCGGTTCCACGCGATCAGCGGCGGCACCTGCGTCCACGGCTCGTGGCTCGACACCAGGTCGACCTCGGCGAACAGCGGCCGGCGATCGGTCTTGCCGAGCTCGAGCCGCTGCAGGGCCAGGTAGACGTACTGATCGGGCATGGACGCGTACGCGTAGGTCGGACCGCGATAGCCGACGTTCAGCCGGTTGTAGACCTTGTCGTAGTGGTAGAACGACGACCCCTCGGGCCAGTACCGGTTGTTCGACGGCACGTCGTCGACGGTCCGCCACCCGGCGCCCCCGAACGCCTGGTTGAGCGTCAGCCGATCGCTCCCGACGAGCTGGTCGTACTTCCACTGCTTGTCGACCCAGACACCCGACTGCATCGTGGAGTGGGCCAGCCAACTGATGCCGCCGAAGGTCGGCGACGTCAGCCAGCCGCTGCGGGAATCGAAGCCGGCGGACCGCAGCTGCTCCGTCCCCGTGTCCAGGACGTCATCCACCCGCGGCGAGGACGACGAGCCCTCGACCGCCACCTTCCCGTAGCTCTCGACGAACACGAGCAGGACGTCCTTGCCGCGCAGGCTGGTCAGCAGCCGGTCGTCCGGCGTGTGGCCGTAACGGTCCCGGCGGATCTCGCCTGCGAAGCGCGACCGTTCCTGGATGTCGGCCTGCACCGTGTGCACCTCGGAGACGACCAGGTCGGCGGCGCTGGTGGAGGCGATGCGCGCTCCGGACACGAACTGCGCGCCCAGCACCCAGCAGAACACCCAGGCCGCGCTGACCGCCGCGACGGCCTGCAGCGACACCCGGCGGTGGCCGGCGACGACGCGGGTCAGGCGGAGCAGCGCCAGCGTCGGCAGAACGACGGCGGCGACGACCAGCAGCGCCACACCGGCCAGGGCCAGGTTCGCACTCGTCCCCCCGATCGACTGGCGGAGCGTCTCGATGCCGATGTGCATGTAGCTCCAGTCGTCGCCGGGATCGAACGGCCGGTCGAACGCCGTGAAGAAGCCGAAGTCGAGGATCTTCACGAGGATCAGCAGACCGATCACCGGCCCCACGACCCAGGCCAGGATCCGCCGGGTGTTGCCGGGCAGCACGAGGGCCAGCCCGACCAGGACGACCCCCTCGAGCGGGACCCTCAGAAACGCGCCGAGCGTGAGCCGGCTGGGCTCGTGCGGAGCGACCAGGGCGGCCCACACGAGCATGAAGGCGAGCACCGTGAGCACGGCCGAGATGCCGAGGCGGACGCGTCCGTGTCTGGCGTCCAGGGAGGCCTCACCGGCGGATGCCTGCCGGTGGCGCCACAGCCACCAGACGTCGCGGCCGAACGACTCGGCGAGCAGGGCGAGCGCGACGGCGAGCATGGCGCGGGTGAGATCCGCCGACAGAACGTCCGCGGCGGCGATCGTCAGCGTGACGCCCTGGGTCGCCGCGACCACCTTGCGCCATTCGCGCGGCGGCAGCGTCGCGCGCATCCACCCGAGGATCCACCCGGCGACGAGGAACACGTAGCGCGCGGCGCCGATCAGCAGCACCCACGCGCCGATCGCCTGGGCGACGTACACGGAGAGGGAGAGGATCAGGAAGGCGTCGATCTCGCCGTCGAACCGCGCCCCCAGACCCGAGGCGGTCCCGGTGCGCCGCGCCACGCGTCCGTCGACGAAGTCGAGCACGAGCGCCGCCGTCGCCAGCGCGACGAGCGTTCTGACGGGCGTGTCGCGGTCGAACGAGTCCACGGTCAGCGCGGCGACGCCGACGGCGAGCGTCGCGCGGGCCAGGGTCACCCAGCCCGCCGGCCCCAGCCGCTCCGAGCGATCGCGCAGCAGGCCGACGGCCAGCAGCGCGTCCACCGTCAGGGCGCACACGACCCCGGCCACCCACGCAGCGCTGCCCAGACCGACCGACCCCGCGAGGGCGGTCAGGAGCAGCACCTGGGCGACCAGTCCGATGACCGGGTCGCGAATCGTGCGCAGCATGTCCGTGCACTCGAACATGTGAAGGGAACTACTCTGGACTCGATGGTCCGGATTCCGACGGTGTGCCGGCGATGAGGCCGGGACGGCCGTGAAGCAGGACGACCGCGCGCCGTTCACGGCGGCGCTGGAGCGAGCCCGTCAGGCAGCCTACGCCCCCGGCGAGTACGTCGAGCAGGAGAGCTTCATGCGCGGAAGCGAGATCCGCGCGCTGGCGGTGCGGGCCGGCATCGCACCCGGAGTCTCAGTGCTCGACCTCTGCTGCGGCGTCGCCGGACCCGGACGCTTTCTCACGCGCGAGCTGGGCTGCAGCTATCTCGGCGTCGACTCCAGCGAGAGCGCCGTCGACGTCGCACGCACCCGCGCCCAAGGGCTCCCCTGTCGTTTCGAGGTCGCTCGGGTTCCGCCGCTGCCTCCCGGCGAGTTCGACGTGGTGCTTCTGCTCGAGACGATGCTCGCCTTCCCCGACAAGGAGGCGCTTCTGCGCGAGGTCTTCGAGGCGGTCGCCGGCGGCGGCCGGTTCGCGTTCACGCTGGAGGAGGGGGCGCCGCTGACCGGGTCGGAGCGAGCGCGCATGCCCGACGCGGATACGGTCTGGCTGACCCCGTTCGACGAGATGCAGGCGCTGCTCGATCGGGTCGGGCTGATCGTCCGCTGGCAGGACGACTGCAGTCGTTCCCACCGCGCCATGGCGGACTCGCTGATCGACGCGTTCACAGCCGATGCAACGGCCATCGCGGCGCAGATCGGGCGCCCTGCCCTGGACGAGCTGCTCGCCGCCCACCGGCTCTGGAGCGAGTGGTTGGCGACCGGGCGCGTCCGCAAGATCGCGTGCGTCGCCGAGAAGCCGGCCGGGTAGCGCGCCACACCCACAGTTTCGTTTTGCCAGTCCAGACTTATCAGCCTAGACTGCGAATCATGTCCGATCCCGAGTCACGCCAAACCGCGGCGGCACTGCGGATGAGCCTGGGGCTGCTGCTGCGCCGCCTGCGCCAGATCCCCGGCGACAGCGAGCTGACGCTCCCCGAGAGCTCAGCCCTCGTCCGCCTCGACCGCGGCGGGTCGGCCACGGCCGCCGAGCTCGCCCGCCAGGAACAGATCAGCCCCCAGTCGATGGGGGCGACGCTGGCCGCCCTCGAGGAGCGAGGCTTCATCGGCCGCAGCCCCGACCCTGCGGACGGGCGGCGGGTGATCATGTCGATCACGGCGGCCGGCCGGCGTGTCCTCAACAACCAGCGCAACGCGCGCGTCGAGCAGATGGCACGGGCGCTGTCGGCGGACTTCACGGCGGCCGAGCGCGAGCAGCTGCTGGCGGCGGCACCTCTCCTGGAGCGACTGGCGCACAGCATCTGATGGGAGCCGACCGCTACCGCTGGATCGCGCTCTCGAACACGACGATGGCGGTGTTCATGTCGGCCCTGGACGGATCGATCGTGATCATCGCGCTGCCGGCCATCTTCCGGGGAATCCATCTCGATCCGCTTGCGCCGGGCAACATCAGCTACCTGCTGTGGATGATCATGGGCTACCGGCTGATCCAGGCGGTGCTGGTGGTCACGCTCGGCCGGCTGGGCGACATGTACGGCCGCGTCCGGATCTACAACGCCGGCTTCGTCGTCTTCACCGCCGCCTCGATCCTGCTCTCGTTCGACCCCTTGTCGGGCACGGGCGGCGCGCAGTGGCTGATCGGCTGGCGGGCGCTGCAGGCGGTCGGCGGGTCGATGCTGACCGCCAACTCGGCGGCCATCCTGACGGACGCATTCCCCGCCGACCAGCGCGGCTTCGCACTCGGCACGAACCAGATCGCGGCGATCGGCGGCCAGTTCATCGGGCTGCTGGCCGGCGGCGTCCTGGCCGCCGTCGACTGGCGGGCCGTGTTCTGGGTGAACGTGCCGGTCGGCATCTTCGGCACAGTCTGGGCGTATCGCAAGCTGCGCGAGACCAGCGACCGGCACGGCGGCCGCATTGACTGGTGGGGCAACATCACGTTCGCGGTCGGACTGAGCGTGATCCTGATCGCCGTCACCTACGGCATCCAGCCGTACGGCGGACACGCGATGGGCTGGACGAACCCGATGATCTGGGCGGCGATGCTGGCCGGGATCGGGCTGCTCGCGGCCTTCGCCGTGATCGAGCGGCGGGTCGCCGAGCCGATGTTCCAGCTTGACCTCTTCCGGATCCGGGCGTTCGCGGCCGGCAACGTCGCCGGCTTCATCGCGTCGGTCGCGCGCGGCGGCCTGCAGTTCATGTTGATCATCTGGCTGCAGGGCATCTGGCTGCCGCTGCACGGCTACGACTACAGCTCGACACCGCTCTGGGCGGGCATCTTTCTGCTGCCGCTGACCGCGGCCTTTCTGGTGTCCGGGCCCCTGTTCGGCACGCTGTCCGACCGCTTCGGCGCACGCGCGTTCGCAACCGGCGGCATGCTGCTGTTCGCCGTCAGCTTCGTCGGCCTGCTGTTCCTGCCGGTGAACTTCTCCTACTGGGCGTTCGCGGCGCTGATCACGGTCAACGGCCTGGGCGTCGGCATGTTCAGCGCGCCCAACTCGGCGTCGATCATGAGCAGCGTACCCGCATCGCAGCGGGGCGCCGCATCGGGCATGCGCTCGACGTTCCAGAACACGGGGACGGCGCTCTCGATCGGCATCTTCTTCTCGCTGATGATCGCCGGGCTTTCGCGGACGCTCCCGGAGACGCTGACCCGCGGGCTGGAGGCCCACGGTGCCCCCCCCGACGTCGCCCACCATGCCGGCACGCTGCCGCCGGTGTCCTCGCTGTTCGCCGCAGTGCTCGGCGAGAACCCGGTCAAGCACCTGCTCGCACCGAGCGGCGTGCTG
>DATLLN010000365.1:0-2207 GCA_035537835.1 Gaiellales bacterium | reverse complement strand
AACACCGTCGCGCCGCCAATCGTCGGTGCTGCGCTGGCGGCGCTCGACCTGCTCGAGTCCTCCGACGAGCGCCGCGAGCGGCTGGCCGCCAACACGGCGTGGTTCCGGGAGCGGCTCGGCCAGGTCGGCCTCGAGGTGCTGCCCGGCGAGCACCCGATCGTGCCGGTGATGCTGGGCGACGAGAACCTGGCGGTGCGTTTCTCGGAGGAGCTGCGGAGCGAGGGAGTGCTCGCCGTCGGCTTCACCTACCCGGTAGTGCCGCGCGGCCGGGCGCGGATCCGCACCCAGATCTCGGCAGCCCACTCGGACGCCGACCTGGAGCAGGCGGTCGCCGCGTTCGCGGCGGTTCACGCGCGGCTCGGCGGGGGTGCTTCCGATGCCTGACGGCGGGAGGTTCGCGGGCAAGGTGGCCATAGTCACGGGCGGCGCACACGGCATCGGGCTGGCCACGGCGCGACGGCTGGCCGGCGAGGGCGCACGCGTGGTCGTGATCGACGTGGACGACGACGCCCTGGCGGCCGCCGCCGGAATCGAGGGCGTCGATGCTGCCCGCGCCGACGTTGCCACGCAGGGCGAGGTCGAATCGGCCGTCGCCGCGATCGTCGAACACCACGGGACGATCGACATCCTGCACAACAACGCGGGCCGGCTGCGGGCGGGATCGGTGACCGAGGTCGAGGTCGCCGAGTGGGACCGCACCTACGCCGTCAACGTCCGCTCGATGTTCCTGATGTGCCGCGAGGTGATCCCCGTGATGCTGCGAAGCGGCGGCGGCGCGATCGTGAACACCGCCTCGACCTCGGGGCTGGTCGGCGAGGTCGGCATCCCGGCGTACAACTCGTCGAAGGGCGCAGTGATCCAGCTGACCCGGCAGCTGGCCGCCGAGTACGCCCGCCAGGGCATCCGCGTCAACTGCGTCTGCCCTGGCTGGATCCCCACCGGGTTCAACGACCCGGTGCTGGAGGGGCTGTCCGACGACGAGGTGCAGGCGATGGTCGAGGCGACGGTGCCCGCCGGACGTCAGGGCACGCCAGAGGAGATTGCTGCGGCCGTGTGCTTCCTGGCGTCGCCGGACGCCACGTATGTCAGCGGCCACGCATTGGTGGTCGACGGCGGACTCACCTCATCCCGCTAGCGCACGCCCGCCGCGCTTTGTAGCGCGGCGGCACGATCGGCTAAGCTGGCGTTGGCAGGCGGCCACCGTGCGTGGCACGCAGTTGTGCGCGAGCGAGGGGAATGGGTGCTCGAAGAGCCGCAACTGGGCGGTTTCGCCCGGCGCGACCACCCGGGGAAGGGCATGCGCCCGACCGTCCGCTTCGTGCTGGCGATGGTCATCACCATCGCCTGGGTGGGGTTCGCCGTCTGGGCGTCCGACCCCTGGCGGGACGACCTCGACCAGGCGATCGGGCCGATCGCATCGTGGCTGATCCCACTGCTGCTGGCCTACATCCCCGGCCTGGTGATCGGGTTCATGGCGGCGACGCTGGTGGTCAGCCCGTATCACGAGCCCTCGCTGGCGCCGCCGGCCGGTGGGTGGCCGGCGATCACCGTGTTGATCGCCGCCCGGGACGAGGAAGCGTCGATCGAGCGGACGCTGGAGTGCGTCGCCCAGTCCGACTACGCCGGTGACGTCGCCGTGCTCCTGGCGGACAACGGATCTACCGATCGCACCGCGGAGCTGGCGCAGAGGACGGCCGACCGCCTCGGGCTCGACTACCGGCGGGTGCTCGAGGAGTCGCCCGGGAAGTTCCACGCGCTGAACACGGCACTGGAGACGGTGGCAACGCCGATCGTCGTCACCCTCGACGCCGACACCTACCTCCACCCGCCGGCATTACCCTACCTGGTCGCCCACGTCACGTCACGGCCCCAGGATCAGCACGTGTCCGCGTGCGCCGGAGCGTTGATCGTGGAGAACCCGACGCAGAGCTTTCTCACCCGGATGCAGCAGTGGGACTACCGGCTGGGCATCAACGGCGTCAAGCGAATGCAAGGCGCGTACAACTCGGCGCTGGTCGCCCAGGGCGCGTTCTCCGCGTACTGGACGGAGGACCTGCGCGCGGTGGGTGGCTGGCCGGATGCGATCGGCGAGGACATCGTGCTCACCTGGACGATGCTCGACTCCCGGGGGATCGTGCAGTACGAGCCGCTCGCGCTCGCGTCGACCACCGTGCCTGCGCACGTGAGCGTGTTCATGCGCCAGCGCT
>DATLLN010000364.1:0-6366 GCA_035537835.1 Gaiellales bacterium | reverse complement strand
AATGTGACGCGCAGCAGCTCCGACTCCCGCTTGCGCATCAGGCCGTGGTCGACGTAGATGCAGGTCAGCTGGTCACCGATGGCCCGATGGACGAGCGTCGCCGCGACGGCACTGTCGACGCCGCCGGACAGGGCGCAGATCACGTGCCCATCGCCCACCCGCTCGCCGATCTCGGCCACCGTCGTCTCGACCAGGTTCGCGGCGGTCCAGTTCGGACGCGCACCGGCAATGCCCACCACGAAGTTGCGCAGCACATCTCGACCGATCGGGGTGTGGACGACCTCGGGATGCAGCTCGTCATGGTCGACGCGCGTGATCGGTTCCTGGCGCGGCTGGCCGGCGTGGAGGATCCGGAGCAGAAGCGGCGGATCATCGGCGACGAGTTCATCCGCGTCTTCGAGGAGGAGGCCGCGAAGCTCGGCCAGATCGACTTCCTGACCCAGGGGACCCTCTACCCGGACGTGATCGAGAGCGCGACCTCCGAGACGAAGACGGCCCAGAAGATCAAGACGCACCACAACGTCGGCGGCCTCCCGGCGGACCTCCGGTTCAAGCTCATCGAGCCCCTGAGGTACCTGTTCAAGGACGAGGTCCGCGCCGTCGGCCTCGAGCTCGGCCTCCCGGAGGCGATGGTCCATCGCCAGCCATTCCCCGGCCCGGGGCTCGCGATCCGGATCATCGGCGAGGTGACGGCCGAGCGGCTGGACATCCTCCGCGACGCGGACGCGGTGCTGCTCGAGGAGATCCGCCGTGCCGGCCTGTACGACGAGCTGTGGCAGTCGTTCGCGATCCTGCCGGCCATCCGGTCGGTCGGCGTGCAGGGCGACTCGCGCACCTACGCCTATCCAATCGTCGTCCGCGCGGTGACGTCCGAGGATGCGATGACAGCCGACTGGGCGCGCCTGCCCTACGATGTGCTCGAGCGGATCTCGAGCAGGATCATCAACGAGGTCGCGGGTGTCAACAGGGTGGCGCTGGACATCTCCAGCAAGCCGCCCAGCACGATCGAGTGGGAGTAGTGATGAGCGACGACATCATCGTCACCACCATGAACGACCTGCCCGGCTACGAGGTGACCGAGGTGTTCGGCGAGGTGTTCGGCCTGACCGTGCGCAGCCGCCACGTCGGCTCCGACATCGGCGCATCCCTCAAGGGACTGATCGGCGGCGAGGTCAAGGGTTACACGAAGATGCTGCGAGAGAGCCGCGAGGAGGCGATCGGCCGGCTGCGCGACGCGGCGCGGGAGGCGGGCTCGAACGCCGTGATCGCCATGCGGTTCGACTGCAACGAGCTGATGTCGAACATGACCGAGGTCGCCGCCTACGGCTCCGCGGTCACCGTGCGCCCGACCTCGGGCTAGGGCACGCGCACCCGGTACTTCGCCGGGTGCGGATCGACGTTGCCGCCCGTGTCGACGGCGCGTGCGTACACCGTGTAGTAGCCGGGGCGCAGCCCCTTGAGCAGCAGCGTGGTGCCGGTCGCCCGCTTCCAGCGCCCGCTGTTGACCTTGAACTGGTAGCCCAGCGGGTTTCCGTGGCTCGGTGGATCGGCGTCGCTGCCCGCGGCGGTGAACCAGATGGTGTTGTAGTGCGCCGGGTTCGGCGGCTTGTACGTGAAGTGCGTGCCGGTGGGCGGGATCCGGTTGGTCGCCCACCACAGCGCGCGCGACACGAGCGCTGCGCCGTTCGACGCCGCGGGGTCGTAGCCGCCGTCGGCGACGGCGTTCGACCACGGGTTGAACCCGAGGTCGACGACGCGGCCGCCGTCGATCTGCCGGGCGGCCAGCAGGATCTGGCGCTTCTCGGCCGCCGGGCAGCCGGTCGAGCTGCCCAGCCGCGCGAGCACCACACCCGAGAAGTAGTCCTTGATCGTGCACTGCCCCGAGCTCGGGCCGAGCACCTGGAAGCTCGACACGTATCGCGTCAGGAAGTGCTTGACCTTGGTGCCGGCAACGATCGTGCCGCCGGTCATCACGTACGGCTGGGCCAGCGGGTACATGCTCCATTTGGAGTCCCAGGTGCTCGACAGCCCGTTGGTGATCGCGCTTGCGACCGTCCAGTCCGGCCCGGCGTCCGACCAGTGCGTCTGCCCTGCGGTGACGATCCCGTGGCCGTTGTTCGCGAACCCGGCGAGCGCCTTGGCGAGCGCGCCCGGCGATCCGACGGCGCGGTCGGTGACCACCAGCGCCGACTGGTAGCCCTTGAGGTCATCCGCCGTCAGCGCACGGCCGGTCGCCTGGGAGACGTCGACCAGGTCGCCGAGCTTGGGGACGCCGATCTGGTTCGTGCGGTCGAGGCGCCGGACGATGTCGTCGACGGCGGCCGGGTCGAGCGCGGTGATGATCTTGGCGTGGAGCGTGGGGTGCGCCGGTGCGCCACGCGTCTTCCACGACCGGGTGTCCGGCGTCGAGTCGCCGTCGGGCAGCACGCTGGCGACGTAGCTGGTGTTGGCGGCCAGCGACGCGTTGACCGAGATCGTCACCGTGCCGCCGCTGACGTCCAGTGCGAACGGCAGCATCACGGTGCCTCCGACCCGGTGGACGGACACGTTGGCCGGCTGGACGGTGACCGGCGACGGGTACGCGAAGGTGATCGCCGGGCGGTAGCGGTCGGCCGTGGTCGTCACCGTCGGCGCGCCCGTCGGGTTGCTTCCCTGCGCAGCCGCAGGCACCGCCAGGCAGGCGAGCAGCAGCACGGCGAGAGCGCGTCGTCTCATGAGCACACGATCTGCTCGTGACAGCTGTCGCGCATCACCCCTCCGGGGGGTGGGGCGATACCGGGTCTAGGACGCGGCGACGCCGGCGGCCGGGTGAATCCGGCCGCCGGCCTCGGCCAGGCGGCCGCCGTTTCGCCCGCGCTGGGCGGCGATCACCTCGGCCATAATCGAGATCGCGGTCTCGGACGGCGTCAGCGCGCCGATGTCCAGACCCAGCGGTCCGGAGATGCGCTCGATCTCGGATTCCCTGTACCCGGCGTTCAGCAGGCGCTCGCGGCGCTTGTCCTGCGCCCGCCGGCTGCCCAGGGCGCCGATGTAGGCGGCCTCCGAGCGCAGCGCAGGCCCCAGCGCGGGCTCGTCAAACCGGGCGTCGTGGGTCAGCACGACGACGTACGTGGCGGCGTCCGGCGGGTGCTCCTCGTAGGCCATGGCGGGCCAGCCGACGATCACCTGGTCGGCGTCGGGCAGGCGCTCGGCGGTCGCGAACTTCGCGCGGGCGTCGGACACGATCGTCCGGAAACCGACGGTCTTGGCGATCCGGCACACCGCCTGCGCGGTGTCCACGGCGCCGAACACCATCAGCACGGGCGCCGGGGCGTACTGCTCGACGAGCGCGTCGCCTTCCCGGCGTGCGGTCGAGTGGGCCTCGCCGTCGCCGTAGCGCTTGGCGCCCGCCGCCTCACCGGTCAGCGTGGTGGTGACGGCCAGCCGCTGGTCGCCATCAACGGCCTCGGCGACACGGCGCACCTCGTCGGCGTCGAGCGGCTGGATGAACACGTCGATCTCGCCGCCGCAGGGCAGGCCGACGTCGAACGCGTCGTCGTCGGAGATGCCATAGGTAATCAGCTCCGGAGTACCGGTGCGCAGAACCTCCTGCGCGCGGAGCGCGACGTCGGACTCGACGCAGCCGCCGGAGACCGAGCCGTACATCTCGCCGGAATCCGTGACCAGGAGCCGCGATCCGATGGGACGCGGGGCGGACCGCTTGGTTCCGACCACCATGGCCACTGCGGTCGGACGGCCCTCGTCGGCGAGGCGCCGGGCCTCGGGCAACACGTCTCTCATGGACTACATCGTAGCCGCCGTGTATCAACGGGGTCAGACCCCTTTGTTACACCCCGACACCACAAAACGGGGATGGCGCGGAGCGCCGTGGTCGGGCATCCTCCCCGCATGCCTCGACCAGGCCTCCCGGCAGGCGGAATGCTCCGTCGCCTGCGGCGCCCGAGCGACGCTGAGCGCGTCGCCGCGCAGGCGCGCGCGCTCGAGGCCGGCGCCCGCGGGCTCGGCGAGCGGGCGACCCTGAGCCTGCTCTGCGAGGCGGTGGCCGAGCTGGTCGAGGCGTCGGACTGCCTGGTGTCGACGATCGACGCCGATCTCGAGACCCTGACCGACCACGCGGGGTTCACCCGGGTGCCGCAGCGCTGGGAGATGTACGCCGGCCAGTACATGCTGGAGGGCTACCCGGCGACGTTCGAGATCGTCCACGGCGGCCCCGGCCGCGTCTTCCGCGCCGCCGATCCGGCCTGTGACCCCGCGGAGCGCGAGTTCATGCTGCGCTTTGGCCTCGCCGCCGAGCTGGTCACCGCCTTCACGGCGGACGGCCGGCGGTTCGTGCTGGAGGCCTGGCGGGACGATCCGCAGGCCGGCCTCGGCGAGGCCGAGCTGGCGCTCGCCGAGTCGCTGGTCGCGGCGTGCATCCCCGCGGTCGAGCGCAGCTTCCTGGTCGATCGCGAGCACGAGGACCGGTTCGGCGCCGCCGTGCTCGAGGCCGAGGAGCTGGGCACCGCGGACCGCACGCTGCCCGACCAGGCCGTTGCGGTCGGCGTCGCCATGTCGCTGGACGAGGATGCGCTGCGCGACGTCCGGCTGGTGGCGCTCGTCCACGACGCCAGCCGCCGGTCGATCCCGGACGCGCTGCTCTCCAAGACCGACCCGCTGACTCCGGTGGAGTGGGCGGTGATCCAGCGCGGGACACTGGTCGGCCAGCGGATGCTGGCCCGCATGCCGTTTCTCGCCGGTGCCGTCGAAGGGGCGGGCGCGGTCCGCGAGCGCTGGGACGGCACCGGGTACCCGCGCGGGCTCGCCGGCGAGGCGATTCCGCTGCCGGCACGGGTGGTCTCCGTCTGCGCCGCCTACCGCGCGATGCTCCGCGGCCGGCCCGGCCGCGAGCCGCTGGAGCACGCAGCGGCGCTGACCCGGCTGGACGCGGCCGCGGGCACGCAGTTCGACCCTGCCGTGGTACGTGCCGCGCTCGGAGTGCTGCGCCCGGAGGGCCCGCCGCCCCTGATACGGCTCCGGCTCGCGACCATCTGAGGTACCATCCCTCGCTGCGCCGGCCACCGGTCGGCTGCTTGCTGCTGTCGCTTCCCACCGCACGAGGATGATGAAGACCTACACCGCCAAGCCGCGCGAGATCGAGCAGATCTGGTATCTGGTCGACGCCGAGGGCAAGACGCTCGGCCGGCTCGCGACCCAGATCGCCGAGCTGCTCCGCGGCAAGGGCAAGCCGCAGTACACGCCGCACATCGACACCGGCGACTTCGTCGTCGTGGTCAACGCCGAGCGGATCCACGTGACCGGGAATAAGCTGGAGCAGAAGTTGTACTACCGCCACAGCGGTTATCCCGGCGGCCTCCGCGTGCGGACGCTCGCCGAGCAGCTGGAGCGGCGCCCGGAAGAGGTGCTGCGGAAGGCGGTCAAGGGGATGCTCCCCAAGAACAAGCTCGCGGCGCGGCAGATCGTCAAGCTCAAGGTGTACGCCGGGCCGGATCATCCGCATGAGGCCCAGAACCCGGTAGCTATCGAGGAGCGCAACAGTTGAGCACCACCGTTTCGTATCGAGGCACGGGCAAGCGCAAGAACTCGGTCGCCCGCGTCGTGCTCGTCCCCGGCTCGGGAACGGTCACCGTCAACGGGCGTGAGATCGCCGAGTACTTCCCCCGCCAGACGCTGCAGGCGATCGCCACGGCGCCGCTGCGGGTGAGCGGCACCGACGCCAGCTTCGACGTACGGGCGCGGATCGACGGCGGCGGCATCTCCGGCCAGGCCGGGGCCATGCGCCACGGCATCGCCCGCGCGCTGGTCACCGCCGACGAGAACCTGCGCACCGACCTCAAGCGCGCCGGCTTCCTGACCCGCGACGCGCGGGCGGTCGAGCGGAAGAAGGCGGGGCTGAAGAAGGCCCGCAAGCGGCCGCAGTTCTCGAAGCGCTAGCCGGATCCGCATCCGCAGGCTGTTTGGCACCGATGGCGTCCGCGGCATTGCGGGCGTCGACCTGACCGGCGCGCTGGCGCGTGAGCTTGGCGCCGCTGCTGCGCACGTCGCCGGGCCGGGCGCGGCGATCGTGATCGGCCGCGACACGCGCGAGTCCGGCCCCGGGCTGGAGGCCGCGCTGGTCGAGGGCATCGTGTTGGCCGGCGGCGTCGCCCGCACGGCCGGCGTCATCCCGACGCCGGGCGTGGCGGTGCTGGCCCGGCTGTCGGGCGCGGCGCTGGGCTGCGTCATCTCGGCGTCGCACAACCCGTACCGCGACAACGGCATCAAGTTCATCGGCGGCGACGGACGAAAGCTGTCCGATGGGCGGGAGGCCGAGATCGAGGCGGCGATGGGCGGCGGCATCGCGTTCGACGGCGACGCCGACCGGTGCCT
>DATLLN010000363.1:0-5321 GCA_035537835.1 Gaiellales bacterium | reverse complement strand
TTCGAGGACAACGCGCTGCTCAAGGCGCGCCACGTGTGGCGCGAGCTGGCAGGCGCCGAGTGGGTGCTGGCGGACGACTCCGGCATCGCCGCCGAGGCGCTGGGCGGCGCACCCGGCGTGCGCTCGGCGCGGTTCGCCGGCGAGGACGCGACCGACGAGCAGAACCTGCAGAAGCTGCTCGACTCGCTGGCCGGCACGGGCGACCGGCGCGTGGCCTACGTCGCGGTGCTGGTGGCGATCTCCCCCGACGGCGACGAGCGGGTCGTCCGCGGCGAGCTTCGGGGGACGCTGGCGGCCGAGCCGCGCGGCACCGGCGGGTTCGGCTACGACCCCGCATTCGTGCCCGAGGGCGAGTCGCGGACGGTGGGGGAGATGTCCGCCGGCGAGAAAGATGCGATCTCCCACCGCGCACGGGCCGCCGCGGCACTGAGGCACCTGCTCCCGTGACGACGGTGGAGACGGAGCGGCTGCTGCTGCGGCCGCTGGAGATGGGCGACCTCGACGCGTTCGCGCCGGTCTGGGCCGACGCCGTGGTGATGCGGCACATCGGGAGCGGCGCGCCGCGCGACCGGGTGGGCTCGCAGGAGCTCCTGACGCGGCTCGTCGCGCACTGGGACGAGCACGGGTTCGGGCTCTGGGCGGTCGTTCCCAAGGGCGAGCCGGGGCCGGTCGGCTGGGCCGGGCTGATGGTGCCGTCGTTCCTGCCGTCCGTGCTGCCGGCCGTGGAGGTCGGCTGGCTGCTCGCCCGCCCCTGGTGGGGCCGCGGGCTGGCCAGCGAGGCGGGGGCTGCGGCGATCGACTGGGGCTTCGGCGGACTCGGCCTCGACCGCCTGATCAGCATCATCTACGCCGACAACACGCCGTCGCTGCGCGTCGCCGACAGGCTCGGCATGACGCGCTGGGCGACCGAGCAGCACCCCCGCACCGGCCGCGAGCTGGCCCTCTACGAGCGTCGGGCCGATCGCAACGCCCCGCTCGACACTCTCGCGACACCCGCGTGACGCACTGGTGCCGGGCGTTGTGCCGGGCTCGGTGCCGGGCACAGTGCCAGGGCCGACGGCGGCCGTGACGCTCCCGGCACGCCGCCGTGACGGGTTCGCGCGCGATCGGGCACGCCGCGTAGCGGCCGGCGTGCCACTCTCGTCACGGCGTCGTTGCGGGGCCTCCGCTCGTCCGGTCGCCGGGGCCGCCGTCGGCGGCCGGCCGTTCCTCCATCAGCGCGACGAGGTTGCCCTCGCTGTCGCGGAAGAACGCCAGCACCAGCTCCGTGCCGCCGGCGCTGTGCACGGCGTGCGGCTCGCTGACGAACTCGACGCCGCGGCCGGCCAGCGTCGCGTGCGCATCCTCGATCCCCTCGACCGCGTAGTAGAGCAGCGCCCGCGACTCGAACTCCGGCGACTCGGCCCGGCCGAGGTAGAGCCGCACGCCGCCGCAGTCGAAGAAGGCCATGTCCTGCCCGGGCACCTCGAACAGCAGCTGCAGCTCGAGCACGTCGCGGTAGAAGGCGACGGCGCGGTCGATGTCCGTCACCGAGATGTGTATCTGCCCGACTCGCCGGATCACGCCAGTCCGCTGACCTCCTCGGGCGGCTGGGAGCGCGCCCAGTGCCGCCAGTTGATCTCCGCGCCGAGCACGATGATATTCGCCATCAGGTAGAGCCACACGAGCAGCAGGACGATGCCGCCGAACACCTGGAGCGTCACCAGGTTCGTGGCGAACTGGATGTAGATCGGCACCATCTGGAACGAGATCGCGAACAGCACGGCGCCGAACACCGCGCCCGGCCAGACGTCGCCCCGGTGCAGCTCGACGTTCGTCAGCACGCGGTAGACGACGACCAGGAAGACGAACGACGCGATCCCTGAGGTGATCAGGGGGATGCCGATCGTCGCCAGCGTCGTCACGGCGCCCTCGGACGTGTGCCGGTGCACCCAACCTGCTGCCGTCGTCGATATGGACAACATGACGAACAGCATGCCCAGCGACCCCAGCACAAAGATCACTCCCAGCCCCTTCCCGCGGACGAAGCCGCGGTTGGACACGCGGAAGATGATGTTCAGCGCCGACTCGAGCGCCGAGTAGAACCCGAGCGAGCTCCAGAACATGCCGATGATGCCGATCCAGAAGAACGTCTGCGCGTTGTCCTGCAGCGTTCGCACGTTCGAGATCAGGCTGTCCTCCGACTCCACCGGCAGGATCCGCTTCAGCTCCTGGATCAGGTACGAGCTCTCCGACACCTGACCGAGCAGGCCGAGCGCGGACAGCGTCAGGAAGACGAACGGGAAGATCGCCAGCAGCGCGTAGTACGCGACCATCGCGGCGAGGTGTGGCCCCCTGTCGGCGAGGTACTTGCCTAGGATCGATGTGGTGCTCCTGGCGACCCTCCGGTAGGGCATCCAGCGGAGGATATCGGCCGCTCCGGCGTGTGCTAGCGTGACCCCGATGAACCCGGCAGAGGCGATCGCCGAGCTGAAGGAGCTCTCGACCCAGATCGAAGCGGTCGTGCTGGCGGGCCGCGACGGCCGGGCCATCGCGTCCAGCCTGGCGTCGGATTCGGCATCGCGGCTCGCGGCCGATGCCGCGACGCTGGTCGCCGGTGCCGACGACGTGCGCCGCGACCTGGGCCGCGACGCTCTCCACCAGGTGCAGGCCGCGACGCCCGAGGGCAGCGTGTTCGTCGCCCTCGACGGCGACCGCATGGCCGTCGCCACCACGGGCGGCGATCCGACGGTCGGCCTGGTGTTCTACGACCTGAAGACGCTGCTCCGCCAGACGATGGACGACCCGGTGGACGATGTCGTCTCCGCCGCCAAGGATGACGATGTCGAGGCGTAAGCTCTGGATCCCGTTCGTGGTCGGCGCCGGCTCGTTCCTGGGCACGGTGGTCTACCGCCGGCGGTCGGTGCGGAACCGCAACCGGCTCGACGTCTACTTCGACGACGGGTCGATGGTGTCGCTGGCGTCGGGATCGCCGGACGCCGACAAGCTGCTGCCGCTGGCCGGCGCGATGCTGGCCGAGGCCCGCAACGCCGGATGACGCGCGACGAGCTGGCGACACGGCTGCTCGAGCGCGCCTACTTGGAGGGCGATTTCCTGCTCCGCTCGGGACGGCGCAGCCGCTACTACCTGGACAAGTACCGCTTCGAGACCGACCCCGAGATCCTGGCCGGCCTGGGGCGCGAGCTGGCCTCGCTGGTGCGCGAGCACGCGCCCGACGCGGAGCTGCTGGCGGGCCCCGAGCTGGGCGCCGTTCCGCTGGCCGCGGTGACGTCGATCGAGGCCGGGCTGCCCTACCTGCTGGTGCGAAAGGCCGCCAAGGAGTACGGCACGGCCAAGCGTTTGGAGGGTGTTTTCGAACCCGGGCAGCGGGTCTGCGTGGTCGAGGATGTGGTCACCTCGGGCGGCGCGCTGCTCTCTGCCGTGGAGGCGCTCAGGGAGGCAAATCTCGACGTTTCCGCTGCAATTTGCGTCGTTGACCGCGAGGAGGGCGGCGCCGAGGCGATCGCCGCCGCGGGCGTCACATTTCTTGCGCTGTTCACCAGTTCGCGGCTGGGGATCGCGAATACCTCCAAATCGGCCTAGTCAAGCGGATTGTTGCCGTCCGATACCCGTGGTAGGGTGACGCCGCTGTACCGATTCCGGCCCATTTACCGACCAGGAGGATCAGGGTGACGAAGAGCGAGTTCATCGACAAGGTCGCCGATCGTAGCGGCCTGTCCAAGAAGGACGCCACCGCCGCGGTCGACGCCACGCTGGAGTCGATCAAGGACGCGCTGTCCAAGGGCGACGACGTCGTCTTCACCGGGTTCGGCAAGTTCAGCGTCCAGCAGCGCAAGGCGCGCACGGGCGTGAACCCCCGGAACCCCGGCCAGAAGGTCACCATCCCCGCGAGCACGGTGCCGAAGTTCTCTGCCGGCAGCCAGCTCAAGGCCGCCGTCCGCTAACGGCGCCCACCGGAGATCTCACGCGGCCGCCCGCCGCCCTCAGGGTGCGGCTGGCGGCCGTGCGTGCCCCCGCCGGTCGTCGGTGAGCTCTGCGCCGACGATCCGGCGGGCACGCGAGTCCGATCAGGCCGAGCTGGCGCGGTAGAGCCGCACCTCGGTCACGTGCTCGAGCGGGAACCGCTCGGGCTCCGCGTCGCCCAGCGCGCGCACCTCGGCCAGCGCCGCCGCCCGCTGGTCATCGGGCAGTGACGCGATGATGCTGGTCGATGCCACCCGGTCGACCAGCGTCTCGGCGGTCATCTCGGCCGGATTGGGGAACGACGCCTCACCGTCCGGCATGAACCGGGCGGTGGCGTCGATCACCTCGCGCCAGCGGCCGGAGCGGACGCTCGGCACGCGGTCGCCGCGGTGGCGGCTGACGATCTCCTCCAGGCGTCGCTGCAGCGGCTGTTCGAGGTCACGGCGGTTGTAGACGATGGCCAGCCTGCCGCCCGGGCCGACCACCCGCTGAAACTCCGCGAGCGCCTCGTCGTTGGCGAACCAGTGGAACGCCTGGGCCACGGTCACCGCCTGCGCGGAGCCGTCGGCCAGCGGCAGATGATCGGCGGTGCCGTTCACCGCCTCGGCGCCCGGCGCGGCGGCGGCCAGCGCGGATCGCATGCCGTCGCTCGGCTCGACGGCCACCACGCCGCCGACCAGCGGCACCAGCATGCGCGTCAGCTTGCCGGTGCCGGCGGCGACGTCGACGACCACCGACGAGCCGTCCAGGCCGGCGTGCCCAACCAGCCAGGCGACGGCCTCCTGCGGGTAGCCGGGCCGGCCGCGTTCGTACTCGTCCGCCACCAGTCCGAAGGCCGTCGCTGTCGGATGCACGCCCATACCGGGCCCGGAGTGTAGTTCGGCCGCCGTCCGCCGCTTGTGCGAACATATGTTCGATGGCGGGCGCTCTGGCACAGCTCTCCCTGGACGGCGCCGACCGGCTGGTCGAGCGGCTCCGCGAGCGCCGTGCGCCGCTGCCCGTGGCCGAGGCGGCGCGCTGCCTGTTCGCGCTCAAGGGGGCGCCGTCGGCGCTCGTGCACCAGCTGGTGGACGAGGTCGTCTCGACCGACCCACGGCTGACCTGGCGGTCCGGCCGCGAGGTCGCGCTGACCGAGTGGGAGGAGCTGCAGTCGCTGGTCGACCTGCTCGTCGACGAGGCGCCGTACGTGGTCTTCGATCTGGAGACGACCGGCACCCGGCCGGGGGTCTCGCGGATCGTCGAGATCGGAGCGGTGCGCATGCGCGGCTTCGAGGCCGTGGACGAGTTCGAGCGGCTGGTCGATCCCGGCGTGGCGATGCCGGCAACGATCACCCGCATCACGGGCCTGGAGACCCGCG
>DATLLN010000362.1:0-4513 GCA_035537835.1 Gaiellales bacterium | reverse complement strand
GCATCAGGCCGGTGCGCTCGCGCAGCAGCTCCGCGGGCAGCGCCCGGCAGGCCTCGGCCGTGCGGCCGTCCTGCCAGACGATCGCGCGATGCACGGGCCGGCCGGTGCGGCGGTCCCACAGCACCGCGGTCTCCCGCTGGTTGGTGACGCCGATCGCCCGCAGGTCGCCAGCGCCGATCCGCGCGTTGTCAAGCGCGACCACGGCCGCCTGGAGCACGCTCTGCCAGATCTCCTCGGGGTCATGCTCGACCCAGCCCGGCTGGGGGAAGTGCTGGGCCAGCTCGGCGTAGCCGCGGCCGAGCACCTTGAGGGAGCCGTCGACGACCAGGCAGGTCGTCCCGCTCGTGCCTTGATCGATCGCCAGGATCACGAGCGGTCAAGTATCCCAGGGGGCCGGGGCCAGGGCCCCCGCCCCCGGGGAGCGTTCGGTCAGGGCACGCGCACCTTGTGCGTGGTGCGGTCGGCCGAGACGCTGAGGATGTCGATCCGGACGCCCGAGCCCGGCGTGGGCGTGCTCGACGTGGGTATCTGCGCATTCCAGTACGCCTTCGCACCGGTGTTCGTACACCAGCACCGTCCCGAGTGTACGTCTCACGATCCCTCCCCATTCGGGATCCGATTGCATCAAGACGCGGCTGATACTGCCAGGGCCGCAACCGCGGCGACCCTACGAAAAGCATCCCAAAACCGCCAGATTTTGATGCCCCTCGAACCAGGTGCGTCTTCCCCCCTTTTGAGCTATGGCGAGGGATCCGCGTCCGGCCGATGCTGAGTCAGCAGGTTCACCTGCGTCAAGCCCCGGAGGAGGTGAATCCCCTTGATCGAGTACCTGAACCGCCTGTTCACCAGCATGAGCGACGACGAGGGCCAGACCATGGCCGAGTACGCCGTCGTGCTGGGCGTCATCACCGTCGCTGTTGTCGGCGCCCTGACGCTCCTGTCTGGCACGATTTCCGACGTGATCGCCAGCGTCACCAGCGCGATGTAATCATCGGCTTCTCTGCGTGACCCCCTGTCCGGAGCGATCCGGCCGGGGGGTTGCGTGCTTTAAGGCGCCGTGATCGCCGCGGCCGCCCAGTCCGGGCCGAGCCGCTCCAGCCGGTGCGTGCGGCCGAGCACCGGCAGGTACTCGCCGGTCGCAGGATCGAGTGGCAGGTTTCGCTCGATCGGGAACCACCGGTTGTGCTCGTCGATCAGCGCGTTGACGTCGTCGAAGCACCACGACCGCGCCAGCCGCCGCAGCGCCGCGGCCAGCAGCTCGCCCTCGCCGTAAGCGGTCTCGAGCTCGCGGCGCGCCGCCGTGAGTCGCCTGCGATGCGACACCGTCCGCTCCTCGATCTCCAGCGCCCGCTCCGCGAAGCGCGGGACGCCGACGAGGCCGATCAGCAGACCCTGCGAGGTCGGTGCGCTCACGCGAACACTGTACCCCCGTGCACCGGTAGGCTCCGCGCGGCGTGCGGGCTCTGATCGTCAACGAGAGCGGGGCGCAGCGTGCGGTCGGGGCGGCCGAACTCGACGAGCTCACCGACCGTGCCGCAGCGGGTCTCGCCGGCAGCGGTGTCTCTGTGGGCGACGTCGTCCTGGTGCGGCTCGGAAAGTCGCTCGAGTGGCTGGTCGCAATGCGCGCCCTCTGGCGGCTGGGGGCGGTGTCCCTGCCCTGCCCCGAGCTGCTGACTGCGAGCGACCTGGCGGACCGCGTCGCGCGCTCGGGCGCCGTACGGACGCTGCTCGAGCCGGCCGACCTGCCGTTCGCCGATGCGGCACCGCCGGCGCCGGCGCTCGCGGCCGACGCGCCCGCGTTCCTGCTGTTCACCTCCGGCACCGAGGGCGGGCCGAAGGGCGCGCTGCACCGGCGCGGGTACGCCGACGCGAACCGGCTGCAGACGGAGCGCTGGATGGGCGCGCGGCCGGGCGACCGGGTGTGGTGCACCGCCGCCACCGGGTGGTCGAAGTCGCTGCGCAACGCCTGGCTGGCGGCCGAGCTGGCCGGCGCGCAGACGGTGCTGCACGCGGGCCGGTTCGACGCCGCCGAGCGGCTCGAGCTGATCGGTGTGGTCGCGCCTGACGTGCTCTGCATGTCGCCGACCGAGTACCGCCGCTGCGCGGCGGCCGGCGAGTTCGACTCGGCCGATCTCTCCAGCGTGCGCGAGGCGGTGGCGGCCGGCGAGGCGCTGGATGCAGCGACCGTCGAGCGCTGGCGCGAGGTGCATGGGATCGCCGTCCGCGACGGGTACGGGCAGACCGAGACCGGTGCGGTCGCGGGCGTGCTAGCCGGCGAGCAGCCGGTACCGGGATCGCTGGGCCGGCCGCTGCCCGGTGTCGGCATCCACGTCGCCGACGGGGAGCTGTGCGTCGTCGCGTCCACGCTGCCGACGCTGTTCATCGGCTACCTGGACGATTCGGAGGCGACCGGCCGCTCGCTCCAGGACGGGATCTGGCATACCGGCGACCTCGTCCGCCAGGACGCCGATGGACGGCTCTGGTACGACGGCAGGCGCGACGACGTGATCTCGTCGTCCGGCTACCGGATCGGGCCGGGCGAGGTCGAGTCGGCCCTCCGCTCGCACCCCGCCGTGGCCGAGGCGGCCGCCGTCGGCCTGCCCGACCGCGATCGCGGGCAGATCGTCCACGCCGACGTGGTGCTGGCGCCCGGCGCCGTGCCGTCGGACGAGCTCGCCGACCGGCTGCGCACGCACGTCCGTGAGGCCACTGCGCCGTACAAGTACCCGCGGTCGCTGCGGTTCGTGGAGGAGCTGCCGCGCACCACCACCGGCAAGGTGCGGCGCGCAGCGATCCGCGCCGACCTGGCTCGCGACTGACCGATATCGGACCGGCCGTTCACCCGATCGAGCGATCCAGCATGCCGCCTTCGATGGCGACACGTTGTTGTGACGTCGAACCGCGCTCCGAGGGGGAAGCATGGACGAGAACGGATGGTCGCTCGCGCGACGGCTGCAGTCATGGCCGCCGCCGTCGTTGTCACGTGCGATAGCAGATGCAGGGTCGAGCGACGCCTCGCCGACCTTCGTCGCGCGACAGCCGATCTACGACCGCCGGCTCGACGTGTTCGGGTACGAGATGCTGTTCCGCGCCGCCGACGTGGAGACGGCCGAGTTCACCGACGACAATGCGGCCACCGCCAGCACGATCGTCACGACGATCGCCGACATCGGCCTCGAGGCTCTGGTCGGCAACCGGGTCTGCTTCGTCAACGTCACGCGCGAGTTCATCCTCAACGAGTTCGCGACGCTGCTGCCCGCCGACCGCGTGGCGCTGGAGCTGGGCCGCACTGACGCGTTCGACCTGGACGTCCGCGCGAAGCTGGTCGAGCTGCGCGAGAAGGGCTACCAGATCGTGCTCGACGACTTCGTGCTGCGCGAGGAGTCCGAGCCGCTGCTGGCCGTCGCCGACATGGTCAAGCTGGACGCGCTGTCCTTCAGCGACCAGCAGCTGAGCGACCAGGCGCACGAGCTGTCGAGCCGCGGCATCCGGCTGGTGGCCGAGAGGATCGAGAACCACGAGGCGTTCGACCGCTGCAAGGAGGCCGGGTTCGAGCTGTTCCAGGGCTACTTCTTCTGCCAGCCGAAGACCGTGACCGGCAAGGGCGTGCCCGCCGGCCGGCTGGCGCAGGTCGAGCTGGTCACCGCGCTGCAGAACCCGGACGTGGAGCTCGAGGAGCTCGACGCCGTGATCAGCCGCGACCTCGGCGTCTCCTACAGGCTGCTGCGGTTCATCAACTCGGCGTACTTCTCCCTCCCCCGCCGGGTCGACTCGGTGCACGACGCGATCGTGCTGCTCGGCTCGCGCAACGTGCGCAGCTGGGCGATGCTGCTGACGCTGGCCGAGATCGACGACCAGCCGAGCGAGCTCGTGCGGGTGGCGATGGTGCGCGCGAAGATGGCCGAGCGGATCGCCGGGGCACTGGGTACCGTGGATCCCGAGGCGGCGTTCACCGTCGGCCTGTTCTCGGTGCTCGATGCGCTGATGAGCATGCGGATGGAGGACGTGCTGTCCGAGCTGCCGCTCTCGACCGAGGTCAGCCAGGCGCTGCTGACGGGCGACGGGCTGCTCGGCGAGCTGCTGACGTGGGTGCTGACCTACGAGCGCGGGCGCTTCGAGTCGGTGGCCGGCGGGTCGCCGGCGGCGGACGTGATCCTGCGCGACGCGTATCTCGAGGCGGTTCGCTGGGCCGACAAGGCCTGCTCCGCCACCACCGCCGAGAGCTGAGCTCCGGCACCGACACCGGCACCCACTCCGGCACGGTGCCGGAGTCGGTACCGGAGTAAACGTGCCGTCGTTGGTGATCCGCGCGCGTTCCGTGACCGCGTCGACGGGTTCGTGACGCGCCGGAGGCGGGCCGCCGCGTGCCGGGCGCCGTGCCGGGGTCGGTGCCGGGCACCGTGCCAGGGCCGACGGCGGGCGCGCGAGAATCGGCACGGATCCGTGACGCGGTTGACGGGATCGGCACGGCCGGCGCCGGCGCCTGATCGGCCGCGAGCGGCGCGGTCAGCCC
>DATLLN010000361.1:0-8650 GCA_035537835.1 Gaiellales bacterium | reverse complement strand
GGCCCACGTATCGGTCGTGTAACGACCCGCGCGGGGGCTTCCGGAGTCCGGTCCGCGCTGTACGCTGGGTTCGTGGAGAGCAGCGCGCGGCCGCGGATCCTGCTGGTCGAGGACGACCCGACGATCCGCGAGATGACGCAGCTGGCGCTGCAGCGCGACGGCTTCGCCGTTGACACGGCCGGCGACGGCGCCACGGGCCTGTCGGCGTTCCACTCGCGAGCGCCCGACCTCGTCCTGCTCGACGTGATGCTGCCGGGCGTGGACGGCGTCAGCGTGTGCCGAACGATCCGCGAGGGCAGCGTCGTGCCGATCGTGATGCTGACCGCCAGGACCGATCCGATCGACGTGGTGCTCGGCCTGGAGGCGGGCGCGGACGACTACGTCACGAAGCCGTTCGAGCCGTCGATCCTGGCCGCGCGGCTGCGGGCGGTGCTGCGCCGGGTCGCCCGCCACGACGCATCGCCCATCCTGCACGTCCGTCAGCTGGTGATCGACCGCGCCGGCATGGAGGTGCACGTCGCCGGCGAGCCGGTCAGCCTGACGCCCACCGAGTACCGGCTGCTGCTCGAGCTGGCCGAGCACAGCGGTGTGGTCTGCAGCCGCGAGCGCCTGCTCGAAGAGGTCTGGGGCTATGTCTGGGCAGGCGACACGCGGCTGGTCGACATGCACGTGCGGCGCCTGCGGGCGAAGATCGGCGCGGACATGATCGAGACCGCTCGCGGGGCGGGCTACAAGCTGGTCAAGGGATGAGCTCGCTGCGCTGGCGGCTGGCGCTCGCGTTCGCACTGCTGGCGGCGACGGTGGCGGCGGCCGTCGGCATCGTTGTCTACGAGCTGACCGCCGAGGACCTGCTCTCTCGTGCCCGGGCGGCCGCGGTGGCGCAGGTGCATGCGGCGGCGCTGATCTACCCGCTGACCAAGCCGTCGCTGCCCCGCTCGGCGCTGCCGGCCAGCGACCCATCGGTCCCGTCGCCGCTGCGGGCCGCCGTGCGCAGCGGGCAGGTCGCGTCCTACAGCGGCAACTGGAGCGGTCAGCCGGCCGTATGGGCGGGCCGGCGCACGCCGGACGGGCAGGACGAGATCTACGTGCGCGACTCCTACGCCCCGCAGCGCCAGGAGCTGAGCGACCTGCGGCAGACGGTGATCGAGGTGGCCGTGGCCGCGGCGGTCGGCGGGGCGCTGCTCGGCCTGCTACTGGCCGGAGGCCTGTCGCTGCGGCTACGGCGGGCCGCGTCGATCGCCGAGCGGGTGACCGCCGGCGAGCTGGACGCTCGGATCAATGCCACCGGCCATGACGAGGTCGCCAAGCTTGGCGCGGCGATCGACCGGATGGCCGAGGCGATGCGCCTGCGGATCGAGCGCGAGCGGCGGTTCGTGGCGGACGTCGCCCACGACCTGCGCACCCCGCTGACCGGGCTGAAGACGGCCTCCAGCCTGCTCGACCATGACCACGTCGGCGATGCCATCCGCGAGCGCGTCGACCGGCTGCTGCGGCTGGTCGAGGACCTGCTCGAGATCGCCCGGCTGGACAGCGGCACGGCCACGGCGGACCTGCGCTGGGTCGACCTGGGAGGGTTCGTCACCGAGGTGGTCGGGGATGCGCCGGGCACAACCGTCAGCACGAACGGCGCGTCCCGCAGGCTGGTCGATCCCCGCCGGCTGGAGCGCGTGATCGAGAACGTGCTCGACAACGCCGTCCGCCACGGCGCGCCTCCCGTCGACGTCTCGGTGTCGGACGGCCGGATCGTGATGCGCGACCACGGCCCGGGGTTCAGCGACGCGATGCTGGCCCACGCCGCCGAGCGATTCACCACGGGCAATCCGGCCCGCGGCGACGGGATCGGCCTGGGCCTGGCCATCGCCGCGGGCCAGTGCCACGTGCTGGGTGCGGAGCTCGAGATGGCCAACGATCCCACCGGAGGGGCGGTCGTGACGATCGCGCTGCCACCGGCATGAGGCGGCGTATCGGAGTCAGCGCGGTGGCCGTTGCGCTCCTGGCGGGCGGCTGCGGCACGTCCTCCGGCCTGCACGTCGAGAACAACGGTGCCACGACGCCGATCGTCAAGCCCGCGGGCGCCCAGCCGCAGGTCGACAACCTCGACGCGGTCGCCTTCCCAAGCACGCGCGACGGCTGGGCGGCGGGCCGGGGCGCGATCATCGCGACTGCCGATGGCGGCGCCACCTGGACGCAGCAGTACACAGGGCTCGCGGACATCCGGTCGCTCGACTTCACCGACGAGCGCCACGGCTGGGCGGTGGCCGCGGCTTCGCTGCTGCGCACCGTGAACGGCGGGGACACCTGGTCGCCGGCCGGCGAACCGACGGGACTCGTCCTGACCAGCGTCGTATTCGACGGCCCCGACGAAGGATGGGGCGTGGCGCTGCCCGCGGGCAAGGTTGGGGACCCGGTTCCGGGCACGCTGGTCGCCACCACCGACGGCGGCACCAGCTGGACCGTCGTCAAACAAGACATCGCCGACTCGGTCTGCCTGGCGGGTGGAGACCTGGTCGCCGGCGCGGGATCGACCGTGCTGCGCTCGACCGACGGCGGGGCGACGTGGAGCACGTTGCTGGACGCCGGCGGCACGACGGCGACCTGGTTCACTGCGAGCGTCCAGTGCCCGGACCTGCAGTCGATCTGGGTGCTCTTCCAGGGCGGCTCGGCCGCCGGTAGCCAGGGCTACGCCGCTTACACCAGCGCCGATGGGGGCGTCGGCTGGCAGCCGGTGGTGGTCGCGCCGATGCTGGTCGGATCCAACCCGCGGTTCGCGGACGTCACCCCGCTCGATTCCTACTCCGGCCCGTTCGCGGCCGTCTCCGCGTCCAAGGCCGTGTTCCTCGGCGAGTGCCCGGCCTGTGACCCGCAGCGGGTGACGGTGCTGCGCACGCACGACGGCGGGACGCGCTGGGAACGCAGCGTCGTCAGCGGCTTCGCCCCGACGGGCATTGCCTTCGCCGACGCCGCGCACGGCTGGATGACCGCGGTCATCGGCGGGACCGAGGGGCTGCGCCCGGCCATCCTCGCCACCACCGACGGTGGCCGCACCTGGCATCCCGTGTTTCCGTCATAGATATCGAACCGTTACACGGCCGCCACCCGGCCGATATGCCCGGCTCGTAGCATCGGAGTTGTACCCGCGTGATCGCACGACGGGTCGTCGACCTGAGAGGGGTGAGGAGATGAGCAAGCTGATCGCGACATCCAGAACGGTCAGACGGGCCGCGCTGTCCGGCCTGGCGCTCGCGGCGGTGGCCTGTGTGCCGTGGACGGCCTCGGCGACCGCCGGAGCCCAGACCGCGGCGGCCTCGACGCCCCGCTGCACCACGTCCTCACTCGAGGTCTGGCTGGGCCTCGGTGGCGGCGGGGGCCAGGCGGGCAGCACCGTCTACCCGATCGAGTTCACGAACCTCTCCGCCCACACCTGCAGCCTGTACGGGTTCCCGGGCGTCTCGGCCGAGCTGGCCGGTCACCAGGTGGGGAGCGCCGCGCAGCGCGACCATGCAGCGCCCGCGCAGACGGTGACGCTGGGGCCGCGTGGCACCGCGCACGCCGAGCTTCGGATCACCGACGTCTCGTCGATTCCGCCGGCGACCTGCAAGCCGGTTACGGCCGACGGTCTGACGGTCTACCCGCCCGGCGCCTTCACCGCGGCCCAGATCCCGTTCCGCTTCCGGGCGTGCTCGGCGGCGGGGCCGGCGTTCCTGTCGGTGCAGGTGGTGCTGCCGCGGGTCGGAGTGCCGGGCCACTAGGGATCGGGCTCGCACCGCGGAACGCAGCGAGGCCGCTTTCCCATGCGGCGTCGAGGTCGGCGCCCTCGGGAAAGCGGCCGTTGAGCTCGAGATTCGTCATCCCGTGGGCGAATGCCCACGCCGCGCGAGCGAGGTCGGCGTCCGCCCCGAGCGCCTCGTGCAGCGGCAGGGCGGCGCGGTCCTCCACGCCCTGGGGGAGATCGCCCCGCGGCAGCGGCCGCTCCGTCATCAGCCGGTACAGGTGCGGCTGGGTGCGCGCGAACTCCCGGTAGGCCGCCGCCAGTGCGAGCAGCGGATCCGCCGCGCCCGCCGTCGCCCGCTCGAAGGCGTCGGCGAGCTCGGTGAACCCCTCGGAGATGACGGCCGTTTCGACCGCGGCCTTGTCGGCGAAGTGTTTGTACAGGGATGGCGCGCGAATGCCCAGCCGGTCGGCGAGACGGCGCATCGTCAGGCCCTCGAGGCCCTCCTGCTCGAGGATCTCGCGGGCGGCAGCGACGATCTGCGTCGCACGTGGGCTGAGCGGCTGGCTTGACAGGCTGACGATGTTAGCTAGTCTACCAGCTAACGCTGTTAGCCAGAGACGACGCGGGAGCGATCTTATGAAGGCCCGATCCATCAGTCCAAATCTGATCCAGGTCACCCGATTCCATTTCGTCAACGCATTCCTCGTGCGGGAAGCCGACGGCTTCACGCTGGTCGACACGACGATGGGCAACGCCGCCGGTGGGCTGCTCGACGCCGCATCGCGCGCCGGCGGCGAGGTACGGCGAATCGCGCTGACCCACGGGCACGGCGACCACGTCGGCGCCCTGGACGCGCTGAAGGTTCAGATGGGCGATTCGGTCGAGGTGCTGATGCCCGAGCTCGACGCCCGCATCCACGCCGGCGAGCACGTCGTCCAGGGGAAGCTGCCCGGCAGCTGGCCGAAGCTGACCACCAAGCCGGACGTCCTGCTCCGCGGCGGCGAGCGCGTCGGCAGCCTCGAGGTGATCCCGGCGCCCGGACACAGCCCGGGCCATGTCGCCTACCTCGATCGGCGCGACCGCACCCTGATCGCCGGCGATGTCTACACGACCTACGGCAACGCCGCCGTCACGAACCACTTCTACCTACGGTTCCCCTTCGCCGCGATGGCCACCTGGGACAAGAGCGGGGACCTCGAGTCTGCGCGAGCCCTCCGGGATCTCGACCCGGCGATCCTCGCGGTCGGCCACGGGCCGGCGGTCGTCGATCCGGGGCCGGCCATGGACCGGGCGATCGCGCGCGCGGCGTGACGCAAGGCGGGGCTAGCGCCGTGCGCCGACGTAGGCAAGCGTTGCCTCGAGCGTCGCAGGCACGGCGACCGGCGACGCCGCGTCGAGGCCGGCCAGGGGATCCTTGAGGCCGGAGGAGGTGCCGACCACGACCACCCGCTGCCCGGGCTCGATCGTGCCGTCGGCGATCGCGGCGGCCGCCGCTGCGACCGCCGTGGCCGACGACAGCTCGAGCAACCGGCCCTCGCGCTCGCCGACCAGCGCGCGGGCGGCGAGAGCCGCCGCGTCGTCGACCGTGCGTGCGGCGCCGCCGGTCGACCGCACGGCGTCCAGCGCCTGGTAGGTGGCGAACCCGCCGGTGATGCTGACCGCCTGCGGCGCCAGCACGGGATGCGTGACCGCCTGGTCGGCACCTTGCGCCAGGCCGTCCGGCAGGGCACCCGACGTGACCGCCGCAAGCGCCGCCGGGACGCGGGTGGCGAGGCGGGCGGTGACCGCCTCGGCGAAGCCGCGGACGATTCCGGCGATGCCGTCGCCGTAGCCGACCGGTACCACCATCCAGTCGGGCGCGTCGCCGAGTGTGCGGACGACCTCCCAGGCGATCTCCTTGTAGCCGTCGATGCCGTACGGATTGCTGCCGATCGGCGGGTCGTGGAAGTTGCTCGCCGGATACCACCCGGCCTCGCGGACGGCGGCGCGCATCACCGTCCACCGATCCTCGGCGCGCTTGAACGGCACCAGAATGCCGCCCGCTCCCTCGATGGCCGCCCGCATCGGCGGTCCGATCGACGCGAGGGTGAAGATCACCGACGACAACCCGGCGCGCGTCGCGGCCGACGCGACCGCCGCGCCGTGATTGCCCGACGACGATGCGGCGATCACCTCCGCCCCCAGGTTCTGCGCGTGGGCCACGGCGATCCGGGCCAGCCGGTCCTTGTACGACCAGGTGGGCGGCCCGGTCTCGTCCTTGAGCAGCAGGTCGGCCGCCCCGATCGCCGCCCCGACCCGGGGCAGCGGTTCAAGCGGCGTCGGATCCGCGGGTGCCAGCGCGACGGGCAGGTTGGGCCCACGGGCCGGATCCGGCGGATCGGCGTAGAGGGTGACACCGTTCACCGCCACTCCGGCGCGCGCGCACGCGGGACACGGCCAGGTCGGATCGTCGAGGCAGTCCCCGCAGCGCAGGCAAACGACGTCCGGGGCAATCGCGGCAGGCATCACCCCAGTACTATCAGTCGGCCGTCGTCCATGGAGGAGGAACTGTGGCTGTCAGCGCGAGCTTCGCGGACGTGATCGCACAGGGGTACGCAACGTCGGGGCCGGCGATCGAGCTGGGCCGCGGCGTGCACGACGGCGAGCTGGCGCACGAGGCGCTCGTCCAGGTGCCGCTGGCCATGATGAACCGCCACGGCCTGATCGCGGGCGCCACCGGCACGGGCAAGACGCGCACGCTGCAGGGCCTGGCCGAGCAGCTGTCGGCCGCCGGAGTCCCGGTGGTGGTCGCCGACATCAAGGGCGACCTCTCCGGCCTGGCCGCGCCCGGCGCGACCGACGGCCCGGCCGCCAAGCGTGCCGCCGACCTGGGCGAGACGTTCACCCCGGTCGCGTTCCCGGTCGAGTTCCTCGCGCTGGGCGGCATCGGGCCGGGCGTGCCGGTGCGGGCAACGGTCACCGACTTCGGACCCCAGCTCCTGGCCAAGGTGTTCGGGTCGAACGAGACGCAGGAGCAGACCCTCAGCCTGGTGTTCCGGTACGCCGACGAGCGCAAGCTGGCGCTGCTCGACCTGGCCGACCTGCGCGCCGTGCTGGCGTTTCTGGAATCGGACGAGGGCAAGGCCGACCTGGCGGGCATCGGCGGCGTGTCGCCGGCGACCATCGGCGTGCTGCTGCGGGCGCTGGCGGTGCTGGAGGACGGTGGCGGCAACGAGTTCTTCGGCGAGCCGCAGCTTGACATCGCGGATCTGATGCGCACCGCGCCGGACGGGCGGGGGATCATCTCCAGTCTCGAGCTGGCCGCCGTCCAGGACAAACCCCAGCTGTTCTCAACCGTGCTGATGTGGGTGGTCGCCGAGCTGTTCGAACAGCTGCCCGAGGTGGGTGACCTGGACAAGCCGAAGATGGTGGTGTTCTTCGACGAGGCGCACCTGCTGTTCGACGACGCGACCGACGCCTTCCTGCAGTCGGTGACGCAAACCGTGCGGCTGATCCGCTCCAAGGGCGTCGGCGTCTTCTTCGTCACGCAGTCACCGACGGACGTGCCGGCGGACGTGCTCGGCCAGCTCGGCAACCGCGTCCAGCACGCGCTGCGCGCGTTCACGCCCGACGACGCCAGGGCGCTGAAGGCGACCATCTCCACGTACCCGCGCACTGATCTCTACGACCTCGAGCAGGTGCTCACCCAGCTCGCCATCGGCGAGGCGGTGGTCACCATCCTGTCCGACTCGGGCGTGCCGACGCCGGTGGTGCATACGCGGCTGCGTGCGCCGCAGTCGCAGATGACACCGATCCCGGACATGGACGGCGCGGCCAAGGCATCGCCGCTGTTCGCCAAGTACGGCACGCGGGTGGATGCTCAGAGCGCCCGCGAGATCCTGGCCGGCCGGATGGCGGCGTCCTCGGAGGCCGCGGCGGCGCCTATGGCCGCGCCGGCCAAGCCGGCGAAGCCGAAGGCCAAGGCAAAGCCCAAGCAGCACAAGGCGCCGCAGAGCGCCGGCGCGGGGGCGCTGGGAACGCTGGGCGACCTGCTCGGCTCGAGCCAGGGCAAGGCCATCCAGAAGGAGGTCGCGCGCGGGGTGTTCGGCATGCTGAAGAAGCGGCTCTGAGCTCGTGCTCGACGTCGGCGAACCGATACCGGACGTGGTCCTGGCCGGAGCGGAGAGCGAGCCGGTCGGCCTGGCGGCGCTGGCCGCCGAGGGCCCGCTGCTGCTGGCCTTCTACCTGTTCGACTGGACCGGCACCTGACGGTCCGAGCTGCGGCTCCTGCGTGACAGGAGCACGGAGTTCGCCGCCGCCGGTGTGCGGATCTTCGGCATCTCCCGCGACAGCCCGTACTCGCACGACGCGTACGCCGCCCGGCAGTCGCTGACCTATCCGCTGCTCAGCGACTGGAACGGCGATGCCGTCCGGGCGTTCGGCGTCGCGCAGGTGCTGGACGGCCTGACCGACGTGCCGCGGCGCAGCTGCTTCCTGATCGACGGGGACGGGGTCGTGCGGTTCGCGCGGGTCTACGACGACGATGAGGTGCCTGACCTCGACGAGCTGCTCGCCGCCGCTCGGGAACTCTGACCCCGCCGATCCGGTCGAACCGGCATGCGAACCATCTCGGCGCTCGTGGTCGTCATCGGCCTGGTCACCTCGGCGTGCTTTGGCGGAGGCGGCTCGGCGGCCTCGTCCACCGTGCCATCGACGACGCAATCGAGCACCGGGCCGACCGTCGACTGGACGATCCGCTACAGCATCGGCTACGGGGTTGCCCAGCAGGACAAGCTGCCCGACCGATGTCCAGCCGACTCTCGCTGCACCCCGGTCGAGCTGCCTGGTGCGAGGAACTCCGCCGGGAAGCATCTGTGGTTGGTCGAGGTGACGCGGCAGGTCTCCTGTCCGACCGGGCGCGGCGATGTGACACCTCCCGCGGATTGCGCCGCGATCAAC
>DATLLN010000360.1:0-5063 GCA_035537835.1 Gaiellales bacterium | reverse complement strand
CCATTGTCAGTCCGCCGCGGCCAGGGCCGCCATCGCCAGATCGTGGTATCGGCGTCACGCGCAACAACGGGGTCAGACCCCTTTGTTGCACGGATAGGATGACGCGGTGAGCTACCACCCGGCGTCGGACGAGGTGCACGTCACGCTCGAGATCCCGTCGGGCACCCCCGACCGGGCGGGTGGGGTGGAGGTGCTGGCCGACGTGTTCGCGACGATGCGCGACGGCGTGCGGCTGGGTGCGGACGTCTACCGCCCGGCCGGCCTCGGGCCGGCGCCGGCCATGATCATCCGCCAGCCGTACGGCAAGCAGACCGAGGACATGGAGCTGGACGTCGTCGGCGGCTTCTTCGCCCGCAAGGGCTACGCCTGCGTCGTCCAGGACGTGCGCGGGAAGTTCTCGTCCGGCGGCGCGTTCGACCCCGGTGTGCACGAGGTCGAGGACGGCTACGACACCGTCGAGTGGGCGACCGCGCAGGACTGGTGCGACGGCCGCGTCGGGTTCTGGGGCGAGTCGTACTACGGCATCACCTCCTACGCCGCGGCGATGAGCGGGCACCCGGCGATCGCCTGCATCGCCCCCGGCGACATCGGCGTCGACCGCCGCGCGGCGTGGTTCCGGCAGGGCGCCTTCCTGCTGAACACAACCGGCTACTGGGCTCTGGCAATGGATGCCCAGGAGTACGCCGACGTCTCCGGCGTCGATCCGTACGCCCTGCCGCTGACCGAGCTGCCCCGCACGGTCGGCCTGGAGGGCGCCTTCTTCCACGAGCTCGTTGCCCACGCGGACGACGACGAGTGGTGGGCGCGCCACGGGCTTGCCGATCGAATCGCCGACATCGGCGTCCCTGTGCTCTCCTGGGGCGGCTGGTACGACGTCTACATCGGGCCGCAGCTGGCCGACTACGCTCGGCTGATGGAGGTGCATCCGCACCCGGAGGACGTCCATCTGATGATCGGCCCGTGGGATCACGAGGGCTCCGGCGACTACACCGACCGCGCCGTGTGCATGCAGCTCCCGCCGACGGCGCAGCACCGCTGGGAGCGCTACCAGGCGTTCTTCGACCGCTACCTGATGGGACTCGACAACGGCTTCGGCGCCGAGGGCACCGTCAACCTGTTCACGCTGGGCCGCAACTGCTGGACGAGCGAGCAGGTCTGGCCGCCGCCCGATGCCGTCGCCACGCCGCTCTACCTGCGTTCGGAGGGTACGTTGTCTCTTGCGGCACCGGACGACGAATCGCCCGACGGATACTCGTATGACCCGGCCGATCCGGTCGCCGAGACCGTCGGCGGCAACTGCTGGGCGCTGGCGACGGCGATCGGCGACCGCCGAGACCTCGACGGTCGAGCCGACATCCTCCGGTACGTCGGCGAGGTGCTGGATGACGAGCTCGAGCTGATGGGGCCGGTCGAAGCCCACCTCCACGCATCGTCGAGCGCGCCCGACACGGATTTCACGGTGGCGCTCTGCGACGTGTTTCCTGATGGCACCGTGAACACGATCCAGGACGGCATCGTCCGCGCCCGCTACCGGGAGGGCCTCGACCGGGCGTCGCCGATCGAGCCGCGCCGCGTCTACGAATACGCCATCTCGATGTGCGCGACCAGCTACGTGCTGGCCCCCGGCCACCGCCTTCGCGTCGAGGTCTCGTCGAGCAACTTCGATCGCTTCGACCGCAACCCGAACACCGGGGAGCCCTTCGGCACCGCGTCCGCGACGGTCGTCGCCCGGCAGCTCGTGCACCATGATCGCGACCACCCGTCCCACGTCGTGCTGCCGGTCATCCGGCGTGGCTGACATCGGCGCCGCGTCCCGGCGCCCCACCCTGTACGGCTCGCGCCACGCCGTCTCGGCGGGGCACCACCTGGCCGCGGCCGCCGGCTTCGCGGTGCTCGAGGCGGGCGGCAACGCCGTCGATGCCGGCTGCTGTGCGGGCATCTGCCTGGGCGTGCTGCATTCCGACGAGGTGAACGTGGCTGGCGTGGCTCCGATCATGATCCGCACAGCCGAAGGGCGGGTCGAGACGATCGCCGGCCTCGGCCACTGGCCGCGGGCGCTCGACCCGCAGCTGTTCATGCGCGAGCACGACGGCCAGATCCCGCTGGGCGTGCTGCGAACCGTCGTGCCGGCCGCGCCCGACGCGTGGATCACGGCGCTGCGCGACTTCGGCACGATGACCTTCGGCGACGTGGCCGGCGCCGCGATCCGCCACGCCCGCGACGGGTTCGCCGTGTTCCCGTACCTGGCCGAGGACATCGCCGAGAACGCCGACGCCCTGGAGCGGTGGCCGTCCGTCGGAGCGATCTTCGCGCCCGGCGGCCGGCCGCTGAGGGTCGGCGACCGCTTCGTCCAGGCCGACCTGGCCTCGACGATCCAGCACATGGCGGACGAGGAGGCGGCGGCGCCGGGCGATCGGGCGGCCGGACTCCAGGCCGCGCGCGCCGCGTTCTACGAGGGCGACATCGCCGCCGCCATCGTGGCGCACCAGCGCGATCAGGGTGGTCTGCTCGACCGCGACGACCTGGCGGCGTTCCGCTCGCGGTACGAGCTTCCGGTGCGCATCCGCTGGCGGGATTTCGAGGTGCTGACCTGCGGCACCTGGTGCCAGGGACCGGTGCTGGCGCAGGCGCTGCGGATGCTCGAGGAGACCGCACCGATCACCGACGACCCCCACCAGGCCGATCACATCCACCTGGTCACCGAGGTGCTGAAGGCGGCGTTCGCGGACCGCGAGTACCGCTACGGCGACCCGGCGATGGTCGACGTCGGGCTCGACGAGCTGCTGTCCGACGCGCACGTCCGCGCCCGCCTGGAGGGCATCGACATGCGGCGGGCGGAGCCGGCGATGCCGCCGCCGCTCGGCCGGCCGTTCGACCTCGGCCTGCTGCCGCCGGTCACCGAGGAAATGCTGGGCGCGCGGCCGATGGACACCTCCTACGTGTGTGCGATCGACCGCTGGGGCAACGCGTTCTCGGCCACGCCGTCGGACGGCGCGTTCTGCTCGCCGGCCGTGCCCGGCCTGGGCATCGTGCCGTCGTCGCGCGGAGACCAGTCGCGTCCGGACCCGCGCCACCCGTCGGGGGTCGCCCCGGGCAAGCGCCCGCGCCTGACCCCGAACCCGGCCATTGCCGTGCGTGACGACGGCTCGGTGTTCACGTTCGGCTGCCCGGGCGGCGACATGCAGGTGCAGGCCATGCTGCAGGTCTTCCTCAACGTCTTCCACTTCGGGATGGACGTGCAGGAGGCGATCAACGCCCCCCGCTTCTCGACGTGGAGCTTCCCCGACTCGTTCGCGCCGTTCGAGTACCGAGCCGGCCTGTTCGGCTACGAGGACAGGTTTCCGCAGTCCGTGGTCGACGACCTCGAGTCGCGCGGGCACCGGATGGAGCGTTGGCCGGAGTTCACGCGCTGGGCGGCGGCGGTGGAGGCGATCTACCTGGACGCGGAGAGCGGTTTCCTCCGGGCCGGAGCCGACCCTCGGCAGCCGGCTTACGCGATCGTCGACTGACGCTGGTGCCGTTGGTGATCGCTGGTTTTGCTCGTAGCCTAGAGGGGTGAGGCTCCATCCCGAGGTCGATCTCGCCGACCCGTTCTGGCGCGAGCAAATGTTCTTCAGCCGGCTCCCGGCTGCGCTGTCGGCCGTCTTCCAGGAGGACGACCTGGCGGAGTGCCGCGAGCAGATCGAGGCGCAGACGTCGCAGCTCGTGCCGTGTAAGCGTGCGCGGGTGATCCTGGCCTCCGGGGGCCGCGGCGAGCCGCGTCGCAAGTCCGGCGTCGCGCGGCTGAGCGTGCCGCTCTTCGCGCACGGCCGCGTGCTGGGCACGCTGGCGCTCGACCGCCGGGAGCGGTGGTCGTCACCCCGCGAGCGCGAGCTGGTACGGTCGTTTGCTGAGTTGGCATCGCAGGCGCTGTACGCCCTGACCGTGCGCTGCGAGCTCTTCGATCTGGCGCGTACCGATCCGCTGACCGGCGTCGGCAACCGCCGCCGGCTGATCGAGGATCTGGTGCGCCTGACCGAGACCGCCACGCCCTTCCGGATGCTGTTCGTCGACGTCGACGGTCTGAAGGCGGTCAACGACAAGCTCGGGTTCGAGCGCGGCGACCAGCTGATCGTGGCGCTCGCGAATGCGCTCAACTCGACGATCAAGCCGGGTGAGCTGGTGGCGCGGCTGGGCGGCGACGAGTTCGTCGTCGTGCTGCCGCGGCTGTCCAAGAAGCAGGCGCGCAAGCGGGCGAAGCGCCTCGAGGAGGAGATCGATCGGCTGGCCGTCTCCCGGCGCGTCCGCAGGCATTTCCACGGCGCGAGCACCGGCATCGTTAAGGCACGGAAGAACGACTCGGCCGCCAAGGTGCTGGGTCGCGGCGAGCAGGCGATGCGCGCCGAGAAGCAGCGGCGGCGCAAGCAGGCGGAGGAGAACGGGAACGGCTCCTCGGGCCGGCCGCAGAGCCGCGTGGTTCGCTGATCGATCGCCGGGGCTAGACTCGGGCGGCTGTTTCCGTCGTCCGAAAAGGAGCACGCATGCCCGCGACCGCGACCATCACCGAGCACGAGCAGGAACAGATCGAGCGCGCAAACGCGACGAGCCTGACGCCCGTCGTCTTCGTCCACGGCCTGTGGCTGCTGCCGAGCAGCTGGGAGCGCTGGGCGGAGGTCTTCGAGGCGGCCGGGTACACCGCGCTGACGCCAGGCTGGCCGGACGATCCGGAGACCGTCGACGAGGCGAACGAGCACCCCGAGGTGTTCGCCCACAAGACGATCAAGCAGGTCGCTGATCACTTCGACGACGTGATCGGCGCCCTGGACCGGAAGCCCGCCGTGATCGGGCACTCCTTCGGCGGCCTGCTGGCGCAGATCCTGGCCGGCCGCGGGCGCTCGACGGCAACCGTCGCCATCGACCCGGCACCGTTCCGGGGTGTGCTGCCGCTGCCGATCTCGGCGCTGCGGGCGGGCAGTCCGGTGCTGCACAACCCGGCCAACCGCGGCCGCGCCGTCCCGCTCACCTACGAGCAGTTCCGCTACAGCTTCGCCAACGCCGTCAGCGAGGACGAGGCGAAGCAGCTG